>ONVE01000023.1 GCA_900321215.1 uncultured Eubacterium sp.
GAGAATTTTGTCCTCACAGATGAGATCATCCGCGAAACGGTTGAAGAAAGCCACAAAACGCTTGATAAGGAATAAGAATTTTCAAGTTTATAAACTATATGGGGCAGGGGTAAAATATGAAGGCATTAAAGGATTTTTTGATCTACGTTAACAGCATGAAGGACAGTGATAAAACACTTTCCAATCAGCTTGCCGACGTGATAAAGCGTGCGGGAGGAACCGCAAAGATCGCAACCGGTGATCAGGATACGGTTGACGGACATATAAGAGAAGATCTTATAAATGACAGAGATGCGATAATCGTACTCGGCGGCGACGGTACTATGCTGAGAGTGGCTTATGTCAGCCGCAGCAAAAAGCTTCCGATGATAGGGGTTAATCTCGGAACGGTCGGCTTCCTTGCAGAGGTTGAGGACTCGCGCATGGAAGAAATGGTCGACAGGCTTATGGCCGGCGATTACAAGGTTGACGAGAAAATGATACTTTCCGGCAGCATCAACGGCGAAAACTATATGGCCGTAAATGATATAGTTGTCTATAGATCCGGAAAGCTTCGTGTCATAGCTGTAAAGCTGTATGTAAATGATGTTTATTACGAGACATATACAGGCGACGGAGTGATAATCTCTACGCCGACAGGCTCAACAGCCTATAACCTTTCCGTAGGCGGACCGTTGGTTGCTCCGAACGCAAAGGTTGTTATAATAGCTCCTGTTGCACCTCATTCGCTCACAGGCAAGACCTTTGTCTTCTCCGCAGAGGATAAGATAACGGTTGAGATAGAGGATAAGCTTGATATTGATGACTATACTATAGAGATAGCATTTGACGCGCTGGAGAATAAGAGGCTTTACGACGGAGATAGATGCGATATAACTGTTTCAAATGAGACGATTCCATTTCTTACTATCACAGACAGAAATTTCTATGATATCTTAAGACACAGGATTAACAGACGTAATAGATAAAGGGTGCTGATATGAAGAACAACAGACAGGATGCGATAATTGAGATAATCGCCGAAAAGGATATAGAGACGCAGGAGGATCTGAGAGAGGAGCTGCATAAAAGAGGCTTTAACGTTACTCAGGCAACTGTTTCAAGAGATATCAGAGAACTGGGACTCCGCAAGGAATCCGGAAACGGCAGAAGGCTTAGATATGCAGCGGCCAGAAGCAGTGCGGCTCCTGTAAGTGATTCTTACAGATCCGTTCTCAAGGCAGGTATCATTTCGATGGTTCCGGCTGAGAATCTGATAGTTGTTAAGACAGCGGCGGGAGTTGCCATGGCAGTTGCAGCGGCACTCGACAGAATGGATATAGAGGATCTGATCGGCTGTATAGCCGGAGACGATACAATATTTCTTGCGGTAAAGGACCGCACCTGTACTGAGAAGGTAATAAATGATATCATGCTTAAGGCTGAAGTATAAAGTATACCGGTAAATGGAATAATTGACCGCAAAGCATTCGCATTGTATAATCTTTTTTGAAGATTCGCAGCGCATGCGTTGCGGTTTTTGCTTGCAGACAGAAAAGGAAATGGAGTATTTAGATAAGAATGCTGATAAATATACATGTTAAAAATCTGGCTCTTATCGATGAACTGGATATAGAATTTGGCAGGGGTCTCAGTATACTTACAGGTGAGACCGGTGCCGGAAAATCCATTATTATAGGAGCTATAGGAATAGGACTCGGCGGAAGGTTCTCAAGAGAACTGCTGCGTGACAGAGAGAAGGACGGACTCGTTGAGCTGACATTTAATCTTTCGGGCGAGAAGGAAGATATCGTGCCGGAGGAATATATAGAGGACGGTCAGATCATAATATCCAGAAAGCTTTCGGGGGAGAGAGTCATCAACCGCATCAACGGTGAGACCGTTACTGCCGGAAAGATCAGGGAGATAGCAGAGAGACTCATCAATCTTCATGCACAGCATGAGCAGACGACTCTCCTTCGTGAGGAGATGCATATAGAGATACTTGACAGTTCCGACAAGGCTCTCGCTGAGTTAAAGGATAAGGTCGCAAAGGATTACAGAGAGTATACCGCGAACCATAATGAACTTGCCGGAATGACGGAGGATGCATCCGAGAGGATCAAGAGAGCGGATTATCTCTCTTATGAGGTGAAGGAGATAGAGGAAGCTTCGCTTGTCCCGGGAGAGGATGAGGAGCTTGAGAAGCTTTATCAGAAAATGAACAATTCCCGGGAGATCAGAGAGATCACCGAGGAGGTTTACGGCATAACCGGATATGACAGCTCTTCGTCTGCAGGAAATTCATTTTCAAGGGCAGTACAGAGGCTCAGAACACTGGAACGTCTTGATAAGGACGCAGATCCGCTTATCTCGCAGATCACTGATATTGACAGCCTGATAAGTGATTTTAATCATGCACTGAGTGAATATATAAATGAAGCTGACTTTGATGAGGAAACCTACAGCACGACAGAGAAAAGGCTGGATCTCATCAATTCACTTAAGGCAAAATACGGCAGGACTATAGATGACATACTTAAGAGCTGCGATGAGATGAAGGCTGAGCTCGAAAAGCTTCTCGGTTATGATGAGAGAGTGAAGGAGCTTACCGAAAAGGACAAGGTGCTTTATGAAAAGCTTGAGGCGTCTTCGGAAAAGCTTTCAAAGGCAAGAATTAAGCAGGCTGAGGTACTTTGCACTAATATCAGCGCTGCCCTGGCACAGCTTAACTTTAATAAGGTTGAATTTTATATGGACATAAGCAGGCTTGACAGGATAAGTGCGTCCGGCCGCGACAGAGCGGTATTTATGATCTCGACAAATGTAGGCGAAGCTGCGAAGCCTCTCCACATGGTCGCTTCCGGAGGAGAGCTTTCAAGGATAATGCTTGCGATAAAATCCTGTCTTGCAGATGCAGACAGTACGCCGACGCTTATATTTGACGAGGTGGATGTCGGAATAAGCGGCATAACCGCACAGAAGGTTGCGGAAATGATGAAGAAGCTTTCAGAGTCACATCAGATAATCTCCATAACACATCTTCCTCAGATCGCATCAAAGGCTGACACCAACTACCTTATCGAGAAGGTTGTAAGGGATGAGAAGACCTACTCCGGTATCAGACGTATCGATGGAGACGAGAAGATACATGAGATCGCAAGACTGCTTGGCGGAGAGACGATCACGGATAATGTGATCTCGGCTGCACGCGAGCTTCTGGCACAGAACTAATATTTCTGCAGATTTCTGCAGGAAAAAAGGAGTCATGCTGATAGGATGTTTTCATTGTAAAAAGTAGATTTATAATCTATACATATGTTGAAAAATATTGGTAAAATATAGTATAATAATTATGTATGCGCAGCAAGGATTTATGCTCGGGAGAAAACACACTCCCGTGCAGAAATTCTGCGTTAACAGGCCAGTTAACTGCAAACCGATATAATAGTGTATAAAGCGGTCTGCGTTAACTATAATCAGGGTTTTGTATTATTTTTTCAGGGGTGAAAAATGATAGATACAGTAGTTTCAGTGAATCTTATGGTGGGTGAGACACTGAAGATAAAGAAGAACCGTCTCGGGACGGATTATCCCCGCGGGGATGAGAAGAGACTCTGCATAGTTTCCGGCATTTACGGAGATGAGCTGCAGGGACAGTATATATGCTATGAGACCATACGAAGGATCAAAAATGAGTACGAGAACCTCACAGGTATAGTCGATATCTATCCTTCGCTTAATCCTATGGGTCTTGAAGCCGGGGTACGTGAGATACCGGGACCTGAGCTCAATATGAACGAGCTTTTTCCGGGTTCTGAAAGCGGTGCTATGGGCGAGTATGCTGCATATGCAGTGCTGAAGGATATTGAAGGCGCAGATTTCTGCCTGGACGTTCACGGCAGCGATAAATATCTCTGCGAGATACCACAGATAAGAATGAATGATGATGTTGAAGGCATTATCATGCCTTATGCCGAGCATCTTAATACAGATATGATATGGGTTCATCCTTCTACTCAGGTTAAGAAGGGAAGTATAGTTTACGAACTGAACAAGATAGGCGTTAAGGCCTGCGTGACAGAGTCGAGCTATGCATTTAAGATCAACCAGAGATACTGCAATCAGATAGTAGACGGCATTTTCTCTCTGATGAAATTTATGGGCATCTGGAAGGGCAGCGTTAAGAAGGTCAAGGATCCTTTTGTTGTTCATGATGACCAGGTGATCTATGTAAATTCGGAGAGCAGCGGAATATTTATTCCGCATACATCAGTTCACGATCTGATCTCTGAAAATGATGAGATCGGCCGTGTTGTAGATGTTATCACCGGTTCAGTCGAGGAGATCATCAAGGCTCCTGTCAGCGGCATCATAACCGGTATGAGAGAGTATCCTGCCATTGAGGAAGGCTCCCTTCTCGCAAGGATAGTCAGCCTTGACGGAGATACCTTCGAGAAAATGAAGGATGACAGAGGCTAAGGGGGAGCAGTATGACAAGAGAGACATTATATACGATGAATACTGCCTTCCGCGGTGAGTATTCATTATATGGCTACACATACGGACGCGGCGAGAAGGCTGCCTGTATCGTCGGCGCCATGAGAGGACATGAATACCAGCAGCTTTATATCTGTTCGCTCCTTTCAAGAAAGCTTGCAAGGCTTGAGGAAGAGGGCGCGATCATCCAGGGAAAGCAGATCATGGTCATTCCATCGCTTAACTACAGTGCGATGAACGCCAGTCATAAATACTGGCTGTCGGATGATTCAGATATTAACAGACAGTTTCCGGGCAATCCGAGCGGACCTGCAACAAGCCGTATAGCTTATGCAACGCTTGAAAATGCCAGACAGTACACATACGGAATACAGTTCAGAAGCTTCTATCTTCAGGGGCAGTTCATTCCGCATATTAAAATGATGGATTCGGCAACCGAAGGAATAAATCTTGCAAATCTCTTCGGAATGCCGTATGTTCTTCTGAGTGAGGGAAGACCGTATGAGGCGATTACTCTTGCCAACAACTGGCAGAAGGCAGGAACCGAGGTTTTCTCAATCTATTCCGGAGGAACCGAAAGAATCCATGAGGGCTATGCCGAGACTGCTGTTTCAGCAGTGCTGAGATTCCTTTCAAGAATGGGAATCATCAAGTATAACTGCCAGGGCGGTTATATTTCAACCGTTATGGAAGAGGAGAAAATGCTTTCGATAAGATCCAGCGAAGCAGGCTTCTTCAAGCGTTACGTCGGAACCAATGAAGAGGTAACGAGAGGACAGAAGCTGGCGGAGATCATCGATCCGATGACCGGAAATACAATCTCCGAGGTTCTTTCTCCGACAAGCGGAATAACATTCTTCGTACATGACAAACCGCTGGTATTCCAGAACGTTGTCATTTACAAGATAATAAGAAAGCTGCATAAATAACAATTAGTAATACATAAATTATGGAGGACATGATGAGTAACGTAAGAAGGATCTATGTTGAAAAGAAACAGGATTATGCTGTAAGAGCCAAGGATCTGCAGCAGCAGTTCAGAGAATATCTCGGACTGAAGAATATCACAGTAAGGGAGCTTGTAAGGTACGATATCGAGAATATCACCGATGATACCTACAGAAAGGCTATCCCTACAGTATTCTCAGAGCCGCCGGTAGATATTGTTTATGAAGAGGAATTTCCTCTCAGAGAGGGAGATTTTATATTTGCAACAGAGTTCCTTCCTGGACAGTTCGATCAGAGAGCGGACTCTGCAGAGCAGTGCGTTAAGCTCCTTAACGAGACAGAGGAGCCTGTTATCAGATCTGCAGTAACATATGTTATCTCAGGAGATCTTACAAAAGATGATAAGAGAGCTATCATGGATTACGTTGTGAACCCTGTAGATTCAAGGATCACAAATGAAGTCAAGCCTGATACTCTTGTTATGCAGTATCCTGATCCTGAGGACGTTAAGATATTTGACGGTTTCAAGGATATGCCTGTTAAGGCACTCGAGGAGTTATACGGCAGTCTTGGACTTGCTATGACATTTAAGGATTTCCTTCATATCCAGAATTATTTTAAGAATGAGGAGAAGCGTGATCCGTCTATGACTGAGATCAGGGTTCTCGATACATACTGGTCAGATCACTGCCGTCATACTACATTTGCAACTGAGCTTACAGATGTTAAGTTTACTGACGGATTCTTTAAGGATGCCATCGAGGGTACATTTGAGAAATACAAGGCTGACAGAGCAGTGATCTATAAGGGACGTGATGACAAGTTCATCTGCCTTATGGATATCGCTCTTATGGGCATGAAGAAGCTTCGTGCAGACGGTAAGCTTGCTGATCTTGATGAGTCTGATGAGATAAATGCATGTACTATAGTTGTTCCTGTAACGATTGACGGAGTTACAGAGGACTGGCTTGTAAGCTTCAAGAACGAGACTCACAACCATCCTACAGAGATCGAGCCATTCGGTGGCGCTGCCACATGTCTCGGCGGTGCTATCCGTGATCCGCTTTCAGGACGTACATATGTATATCAGGCTATGCGTGTTACAGGTGCTGCTGATCCTACAAAGTCTCTTAAGGAAACTATGCCTGGCAAGCTTCCTCAGAGAAAGATCGTAAGAACAGCTGCAGAAGGATATTCTTCATACGGTAACCAGATCGGTCTTGCTACAGGTCTTGTAAATGAAGTTTATCATCCGAATTATGTTGCAAAGCGTATGGAGATCGGTGCCGTTATCGGTGCAGCTCCTAAGAAAAATGTAAAGAGACTTTCGTCTGATCCGGGAGATGTTATCATCCTTCTCGGCGGTCGTACAGGACGTGACGGCTGCGGCGGTGCTACAGGTTCTTCAAAGGCACATACATCTGAGTCCCTCACAACCTGCGGCGCTGAGGTTCAGAAGGGTAATGCTCCTACAGAAAGAAAGCTTCAGAGACTCTTCAGAAGAGAAGAGGTTGCTTCTCTTATAAAGAAGTGTAATGACTTTGGTGCAGGCGGTGTATCCGTAGCTATCGGTGAGCTTGCTGCAGGTCTTGATATCAATCTTGATCTTGTACCTAAGAAATATGCCGGACTTGACGGTACAGAGCTTGCTATCTCTGAGTCACAGGAGAGAATGGCTCTTGTAGTAGATCCTGCAGATGCAGATAAGATCCTTGCATACGCAAGAGAAGAGAACCTTGAGGCAGTTAAGGTTGCTACAGTTACAGAAAGCCCACGTCTTGTTATGAAGTGGAGAGGCAAGACTATAGTTGACTTAAGCCGTGCTTTCCTTGATACCAACGGAGCACATCAGGAGACAACTGCGGTTGTTGAGGTTCCTGCAAAGGAAAATGATTATTTCGAGGAGACAGCAAAGGCTTCTGCATACGGCTTAAACAGCACAGCAGATGTTGCATCACTCTGGAAGGCGGTTCTCGGAGACCTTAATGTATGTTCACAGAAGGGGCTTGTGGAAATGTTCGACTCAACCATCGGTGCTGGTACAGTTACTATGCCTTACGGCGGTAAATATCAGCTTTCTCCGATCCAGACCATGACAGCAAGACTTCCTATGGAGAAGGGCAATACTGATACAGTTACAATGATGAGCTACGGCTACGATCCATATCTTTCAAGCTGGAGCCCATATCATGGTGCAATCTATGCAGTACTTCATTCAGTAGCAAAGATCGCAGCAGCAGGTGGTGATGTAAGCAAGATAAGACTTACATTCCAGGAATATTTCGAGAGAATGACAGAGGATCCTACACGCTGGGGCAAGCCGCTCGCAGCTCTGCTTGGTTCTTATTCTGCACAGATCGGCCTCGGACTTCCATCTATCGGCGTTAAGGACAGTATGTCCGGTTCATTTAATGAGATAGATGTTCCGCCAACACTTTGTTCATTTGCGGTAGACATCAACAGCTACCTTGATATAGTTACAACAGAATTCAAGAAGGCAGGAAACCTTATCCTTAAGCTTGATATCAATAAGGATGAGTATCTTGTTCCTGATTATAATGATGTTCTTACAAAGTATGCAGCACTCAGAAAGGATGTTGAGGCAGACCTTGTTGATACATCATTTGCAGTAGGCTTCGGTGGTATCATTGAAGCTGTCAGCAAGATGGCATTCGGTAACAAGCTTGGCGTTAAGCTTGATAACAGAGTGCTTTCAGAGGAGGATCTTATCAGAAGAGATTACGGTTCTATCATCATTGAGATAGATCCTGAGAATCTTGATAAGCTCAGCGCTCCATACACAGTTATCGGTGAGGTAACAGATGACGGATACTTTACATACGGAAGCAGCAAGTTATCTGTCGACGAGGCATTAGCTGTATGGACAGGAAAGCTTGAGAAGGTATTCCCTACAAGATCAAATGTTGAAGATAAGAAGATAGATACAGGCCTTTACGAGGCTAAGAATATCGTTGTTGCCAAGAATAAGGTTGCTAAGCCTCATGTATTTATTCCGGTATTCCCTGGAACAAACTGCGAGTATGATTCAGCTCATGCATTTGAGAGAGCAGGTGCAGAGGTAACAACTATAGTTCTTAACAATATGGATGCCGAGGGCATCAGAGCATCTGTAGATGCATTTACAAAGGCTATCAGCGAGTCACAGATAGTAATGTTCCCTGGCGGATTCTCAGCAGGTGATGAGCCGGACGGTTCAGGTAAGTTCATTGCTACAGCATTCAGAAACCAGAAGATCGCTGATGAACTGATGAAGCTTATAAATGAGAGAGACGGTCTTGTACTTGGTATCTGTAACGGATTCCAGGCACTTATGAAGCTCGGACTTCTTCCATACGGTGAAGTAAGAGCTCAGGGTGAGGACAGCCCTACACTTGCACGTAACTCTATCGGACGTCACCAGTCCAAGATGGCTTACACCAAGGTTGTTTCAAACAAGTCACCATGGCTTAGAAAGGCAGAGCTTGGCGGAGTTTATTCAATCGCTATGTCACACGGCGAGGGACGTTTCGTTGCAAATGATGAGTGGCTCAGAAAGCTCTTCGAGAACGGACAGGTTGCAACACAGTATGTTGACCTTGAAGGAAATCCTACAATGGATGAGGATTACAATATCAATGCTTCATATATGGCTATCGAGGGTATTACTGATGCTACAGGACGTATCCTTGGTAAGATGGGTCATTCAGAGAGAAGAAGAACAGCGGACTATATCAATATCTACGGTGAGAAGGATCAGCAGATATTTGAGTCCGGAGTTGAATATTTCAAATAAACCATAGATGTCTGAAACGTACGATGTACGTTCTGGCAGATGACAGATAAAAATATACGGATATCCATTCGGTCGCGAGTGATATACTCCCTCATGGACATCCGTATATTTTGCTAAAGAAAAGAAATCCGGGTTCGTATTTTAAGGACTCAGGGAGAGTATTTCTTTGAAAGGTTAAGGGGTTAAAATGAATCCAAAAGAGTTATATTTAAAGGTTCTTGATAATGTTAGAAAGGTAATGATAGGAAAGGATGAAACATTTTCGCTCATTTTTGCTGCGATCCTTTCCGGCGGACATGTTCTTCTGGAGGATAATCCCGGAACAGGTAAGACTACTCTTGCAAAATGCATAGCGAAGAGTATCGACGGAGAGATGAAGAGAGTTCAGTTTACTCCGGACCTGATGCCTCAGGATATCACAGGAATAAATGTCTACAGCAGGAAGGATGAAGAGTTCCATCTGATAAAGGGACCTGTATTTACAAATATACTTCTGGCGGATGAGATAAACCGTGCGACGCCGAGAACACAGTCGAGCCTTCTTGAAGCGATGGAGGAGAGAAGCTGTACTATTGACAGGGAAACTCTGGTGCTTCCGGAACCATTTCTTGTCATCGCTACGGAGAACCCTATAGAAACCACCGGAACATATCCGCTTCCGGAGGCACAGCTGGACCGTTTCCTTATAAGGCTTTCCATGGATAAGCTGGAGAAGGATGAGGAGACAGCGGTTCTTGAAAGGTTCAGAACCGGCAGTCCGTATGAAGAGCTGTCGCCTGTATGCAGCTGTGATGATATTATCAGCGCTGCACTTGAGGTTAGAAATACATTTGTTCATAAATGTATTGAAGAATATATAGTTGATATTGCAGCGGCAACCAGAAACTCATCGAAGCTGCTTGTCGGAGTAAGTCCGAGAGCCAGCCTCTCTTTGATGAGGGTTAGTCAGGCTTTTGCGGCAATATCGGGCAGGGACTATGTTATCCCTGACGATGTGAGATTCCTTGCTCCATTTGTATTCGGCCACAGGATAGTAACGGTATCCGGTATCCAGAATACAGCTGAGTGCAGCGGGATTATAAAGGATATCGTAAAGGGTATAGCGGTTCCAACGGAGAACTGGACAGAATGAAGATTGTACTTGCTATTTTGATACTGGGGCTGGTATATGTCCTTCAGCGGGGGCTATATCAGCGGTACTGGAATAAAGGACTTAAGGTTTCTCTGGGTTTTGACTCAGGGTTTCTTGAGTGCGGCGAAGATACAGTGCTTAAGATCGAGATAGAGAACAGAAAGCTTCTGCCGCTGCCGGTTTTTCATTTAAAATATACCATGGACAGATCGCTTCTTTTCAGCGATAACGATAATTCCACCATAACAGATCTGAATTACAGAAATGATGTCTTTTCTATCCTCGGCAATCAGAGGATAATCAGAAAACATGTCCTTAGAGGAGGCAGAAGAGGGGTGTTTTATATCCCTGGATGCACTGTCCACGTAAAGGATTTCTTTCTTGTCACAACTTTTGCAGAACAAGTGAATACAGATTCAAAGATATATGTCTTCCCTAAGAAGATCACAGGTAAAGGCTACGACGATCTTATGAACGGCATTATGGGTGAGATACTGGTCAGAAGAAGTCTCATTCCGGATAATATGAGCTTTCGCGGGATAAGGGAATACATGATAACAGACAGCCAGAGGAGCATTAACTGGAAGCAGACAGCCAGAAGAAATGATCTTATGGTCAATCTGTATGATTATACCATGGACCGGGAGATAAGGCTTCTGCTAAATCTGGATACTCATAATATGATCGAGCCGGCTCATCTTCTCGAAGAAACGATCTCTTTAACAAGCTCGGCTGCAAGAAGCTTTCTCAGGAAGAAGGTCGGAGTATCTCTTAAGACCAACGGAAGGATGAAGGCTCCGGATGATCCGGACAGATTTATCACGAATAAACCTGTTTCTGACAAAGGAAGCAAGTCGGAGATACCATGTCCTGAAATTGGCCGTGGAACGGATTATTCGCATCTTGTGACAGTGGATAAGATACTTTCAGCTATCACCTCTACATCGGGAAGCGCCGAGTTTCTTAAAATGCTTGATATAGAGATGAAGAGCTCACTTTCAAAAGTTTTATATTTTGTCATTTCACCATACTATAAAGAGGATCTTCTCGAGAAGCTTGACCGTATGGAAAGGCTCGGCATGAATGTGATGCTAATAGTTCCTTATTATGATAAAATGGGATTTGAACCGACAAGAAGATATATGCGTGGCTGGGAGGTGAAGTTCGATGAGATCTAAGCTTTTCCTTCTGATGGTATTCTTCAGAGTAATATATACATATCTTTTCCTTCTTCTGGGCGGTCATTTTATACTGTTCCTTTTTAAGCAGGATGCCTTTGGGTGGAAGGAACTGCTGGTTACGGCGGCGCTGGTCATCATTTCTTATCTTGTAAGATTAAAGGCCGGAAATAACCTGATCGTGTTTATCGTTCATATAGCGGCCGGTGCAGCGGGCTTTTTCATATTAAGTACTGTTGCAAACAGGATAGTATTTATACTGAATGTGTTAGTAATGATGATCACGGCGATAAGGTCTTTAAGACGTGACACTGTGATCGGTGCGTTCGAGGAGGTTCCGTGGCCGGTACTCTTCATCGGTACATTTATGTACTGGCTCGGACTTGAGTATAATAACCCGGGGATAAGATCATTTGCATATTTTCTGCCGGTGCTTATAATACTGGTATATCTTGTAATACTGTATCTTGATGGCGTAAGCGATTATTTCGGCTGGACGAAGGATGTTTCGGATGTTCCGGTGAATAGAATGCTGAAGGTCAATTCGGTGATCTTCCTCGGAATAGTCATTTTCTCTATAGTCGCGCTGGTGCTGGCATATGTCTTTAAACTGGATGAGCTTTTCGTCAGATTCCTTAAAAGTCTGGTATGGGTTTTAAGGCTGATAGTCCTCGGCTTTAAGCTTATCTATGAGCTTTTCTATGCGCTTTTCGGGGGCGGAAAAAGCAGTCTGAACGATAAGTCTGCCCTGGAGGAAATGCAGGAGATAGACCGGGGCGAGATGACTGAAGGCGGCCGGTTTATAGTTGTGCTTGCAATTATCATAATAGCTGCGGTAGTATTATACTTTGTGCTGAGGAAGATCATAAGGGCGCTTCTCAGCAGAAGAAACACCGACTCGGATACGGTTGTTGAGATAAAGGAAAAGATCAAAAATGAATCCGAGAAAAAGACCTCACTTCTGACAAGGATAAAGGAAAGACTTTCAAATGAAGAAAGAGTTAGAAGAATGTATAAAAATAATATCCTCAGGCTGGATAAGCCGGGTGTCCCTATAGCGGAGGAAACAACCGTGGATATTGAGAAGAGGCTGATGGAGACATCGGGAGATGATGTTTCCGGTATGACCGAGATATATAATATGATCCGTTACGGCAGTAAGGAAGCGGACTTATCTACGGTCAGAGAGATGCGTAAGAGGATCAACAAAATACCAAAGTAGAAAAAAATTATACATTTTCACTCAATATGTGGTATAAAAGAGTGAACTAAAAAATATTATAAAAAGAGGAAGAAAAATGAAGTGCTGGGATAAAAGAAAGAGTAGAATGATACTGCTTATTCTCGCCATAAGCATGATCGCAGGTCTTTTCACGGCGTGCGGAAAGGATAAGGAAGAGAGAGAAACCTTCGTCGTAGGCTTTGATGCGGAATTCCCACCGTATGGCTTTAAGGACGATAATGGTGATTACATAGGCTTCGATCTTGAACTTGCCGAAGAGGTCTGCAGAAGAAAGGGCTGGAAGCTTGTTAAACAGCCTATTGACTGGGAACAGAAGAATATGGAGCTTAATTCCGGAGCAATAGACTGTATCTGGAACGGCTTTACTGTTAATGGACGAGAGAATGATTATACCTGGACAACAGCCTATGTGGATAATTCACAGGTGGTAGTGGTAAGAAAGGATTCAAGTATTGAAAGTCTGGAGGATCTTAAGGGTAAGATCGTTGCGGTTCAGTCAGATTCAGCTGCGCTTGCTGCATTTACAAGTGATGATGCAGAAGAAAAGAACAAGGAGCTTGCAAAGAGCTTTAAGGAGCTTATGCAGATCGGCAATTATGTAAGTGCATTCTTAGACCTTTCAAGCGGATCTGTAGATGCAGTGTGTATAGATGTCGGCGTTGCGTATTTTCAGCTTAATCAGAATCCGGATTTTAAGGTGCTTAAGGAAACCGTTTCATCAGAGAAATACGGCGTAGCATTTAAATACGGAAATACAGCTCTTCGTGACGAGGTTCAGGAAACTCTTGAAGAAATGTATAAGGACGGCACCTTTAAGGAGATAGCCTCTCACTGGAAGGACTACTATATCGAGGAAAGCCTCTGCTTCATGGGCGAGGGTACGGATTTTGCCTACAGAACAGATGACACAGCCAAGGCTGACAGAGCATTCGGAGAGAAGTTTCTGAGTATCTCAAAGCAGCTCGGCAAGGGCATACTTGCAACGCTGTCGATATTCTTCCTGACACTTATATTCTCAATGCCGCTGGGACTGCTGGTTACATTTGTCAGAATGTCCAAAGCAAAAGTGCTTCAGTGGATCGCGAAGATCTATATTTCGATCATGAGAGGAACGCCTCTTATGCTTCAGCTGCTGGTCGTTTTCTATGGACCTCATTTTCTCTTTGGGGCGGAGACTTCACAGAGCTACAGATTCTATGCGGTCATAATCGGCTTTTCACTTAATTATGCTGCGTATTTTGCAGAAATATATCGTTCGGGTATCGAGAGCATACCGGTCGGACAGAGAGAAGCTGCGGATGTTCTCGGTTATTCAAAGAGACAGACCTTTAGAAAAATCATATTCCCGCAGATGTGTAAGAGAGTAATCCCTCCTGTAACAAATGAGGTCATCACTCTTGTTAAGGATACATCACTTGCATTTGCGCTTGCATATACAGAAATGTTTACTCTCGCCAAGCAGATAACAGCCAGTGAGGCGAGCATACTTCCGCTTTTCATAGCAGGTATATTCTATTATATATTTAATTTTGTCGTTGCTATGTTTATGGAAGGAATCGAGAAAAAAATGAAGTTTTTTTAGTGTATGAGAAAGGAAAGAGACATGAGTCTTCTTGAGATAAAAAATTTAAAGAAGAGCTTCGGAGATCTGGGTGTTCTTCACAATATTTCCCTCAGCGTTGAGGAGGGCAAGGTGGTTTCAATACTCGGACCTTCGGGCTCCGGCAAATCAACCATGCTTCGCTGTGCCACACTGCTTGAAACCATGGACGGCGGAAGCCTTTCTTATGACGGCCGGTTTGCATGCAGGGATGAGGGCAGAGGAAGCGTTTATGCACCTAAGGCTGAGATAAAAAAGATCAAGAATACATTTGGACTGGTATTTCAGAATTTTAATCTGTTTCCGCATTACAGCGTTTTGAAAAATGTCATAGACGCACCGATCACGGTTCAGAAGCGTGACAGGGAAGAGGTTATAAAGGAAGCAGAGGAGCTTTTAAAGAAGGTAGGTCTTTCAGAGAAGAGGGACAGCTATCCGAGACAGCTTTCAGGCGGACAGCAGCAGAGAGTCGCTATAGCAAGAGCGCTTGCCATGAAGCCGAAGATACTCTTCTTCGACGAGCCTACATCAGCGCTTGATCCGGAGATAACGGCAGGCATACTTAAGGTTTTAAGAACCCTTGCCGAGGAAAAAATGACAATGGTCATAGTAACTCATGAGATAGCATTTGCAAGAAATGTCTCAGATAAAGTTGTTTTTATGGACAGCGGTTATATCATTGAAGAAGGAAAACCTGAGGATGTTATCGACAATCCATCAAACGACAGAACCAGAGCTTTCCTGCAGAAGTTCTAGGATGGCAGAACCAGGGTCTTTCTGCGAAATTCCAGGATGGCAGGATAAGAGCCTTTCTGCAAAGGTTCTGA
>ONVE01000173.1 GCA_900321215.1 uncultured Eubacterium sp.
CCTGTACCGATAAGAAGTCCGATGAAAAGCGAAACAAGACCGATTATGACTGTTTCTATAAACATTATCAGAGCTATCTCCCCCTTGCCCATTCCGAGCAGAAGATAGGTTGCAAACTCTTTATTACGTCTTTTCATAAGGAATCTGCTGGCATATACTATAAGAAGTCCGAGAACTGCTGCCACAAAAATGCTGAGTCCCGACAGTATGGTTCCAAGCATTTCAGCCATTTCTCTTCTATCATTTGAAATGATCAAAAATGTTGTCTGATCCTCTATGGCATTAAAAACATAGAATACCGATACGCCTATAACAAGCGTAAAGAAATATATCGCGTAATCGCGAAAGCTTTTTTTGATATTTTTAAGAGCAATCCTACAGAGCATCGCTGACGTCACCTCCCAGCAGAGTTACAACATCGATGATCTTATCAAAGAACTGCTTTCTGGTATCATTTCCGCGGACTATCTCGTTGAAAAGCTTACCGTCCTTTATAAAGAGCACTCTCTTCGAATAGCTTGCCGTAAATGAATCATGTGTAACCATCATAATCGTCGCATTCATAGTCTCGTTCAGATGTCTGATCCTTTCAAGAAGAAGCTTTGCTGACTTGGAATCCAGCGCTCCCGTCGGCTCATCTGCAAGGATAAGACTCGGCTCCGTAATGATCGCTCTGGCAGAGGCGATACGCTGCTTCTGTCCACCCGACATCTGATAAGGATATTTGCCAAGGACATCCGAAACTCCAAGTTCCTCAGCGACAGCCTTCACCTTCTTGTCGATCGCCGCTGCCTTCTCGCCCTTAATCGACAGCGCAAGAGCAATGTTTTCATATCCGGTAAGTGTATCCAGAAGATTGAAATCCTGGAAGATAAAGCCCAGTTTCTCCCTTCTGAAGCAGTTCAGCTCCTTTCCTTTAAGAAGCGTGACATTTGTGTCCTCCAGATATATCTCTCCGGCTGTTACCTTATCTATGGTTGAGATGCAGTTGAGAAGAGTTGTCTTGCCGCTTCCGGATGCACCCATTATCGCAACAAATTCTCCCCTGTCAACCGTAAATGAAATATTGTCGAGCGCCTTGGTCAGACTCGACTTGCTTCCATAATATTTTTCAACATTTTTAATACTTAATACCTGTTCCACTTTGGACCTCCTAATCTGATGTGAAAAGACCGAGAAAATATAAGACGGTTTGCTCTCTGTCTCTCTATAACAACTTTATGCACTTAATTTACATCAGATTTTCTATCCGGTCGTTTTTTTAATATTACCTAACATTACATTTTTGTAAGGTTGGGTCTCCACCTCACACCTTATAAATATCATTCTTTCCAAAGATCACCATGAAATCCGTGAATTTTCCATAATCCGACCTTACCTCAGCTCTGTGGCCAAGCTTGTCGCAAAGCTTCTTTACCATATAAAGTCCCATACCGGTAGATCCGAAATGTCCCTTCTCGTCCGCCGTATCAATCCTTCCATTTGAGCCTGTAAATGCCTTATCCCAGATTCGTCCCATATCCTGTTCCGGAATACCGGTTCCGTTGTCCCGGAAATGAAGGACCGTTTTTCCGTTTTCCTCCTCAGAGTATATCTCTATCAAAGGCTCCTTCTCCTCAGAGGTATATCTGATACTGTTACTTAAGAACTGCCCCATAATGAATTCCAGCCACTTGCCGTCTGTTACCACAGTCCTGTCAAGATCATGTACATTAAGCGTGATGTTTCTCTCCAGAATTATACTCCGGTTGGCTGAAAGCACAGAAGACACTGCCCTCCCAAGCTTTGTATCTCTTATGATATAATCCTTCTCGGCATTTTCACTTCTGGAATAATACAGCACCTGCTCTATGTAATCATTTATACGTTTCAGCTGCCCTTCGGCCTCTCTCAGTTCTCTGATACGCCTCTCAATGCTTTCCTCCTTCTCTGAACCGGATAAATGCATTTCATCATAATCCGTTTCTTCCGCCTCCGTCTCAATTCTTTCCTTCAGATTGTTTATTCTGAGCAGAAGTCCGGCAACGGGAAGCTTAACCTCATGGACCCACATTTCAATATAATCTTTAAAATCCGCTGTATACCTTTTTGCCCTGGCTACATGCTCGTACATGGATTTTCCCATCTCACGGATCGTATCATTTAACATTTTTCCCTCATAAAAATCCGGTTCCTCGAGAGTCTCAATGATAAGAAATTTGCGATCCAGTTCCCGCAGATTATCCTGCATTGTATTATAATATTTATTTTTTCTCATATAATCCCAGGATAATCCGGCAAGAAATGCCAGCGCAAAAATGAGCGTCACCGCAAGCTGCAGTCCGCTCTGAACCTTAAATGCAGCCATGAAAATATTGGCTGCAATGATCGCACATATATCCACGGCAATGATCACGCCATGGTCTTTTAAATATTCTCTGAATTTCACCTGCTTATAACCCCTGCGTTTTCATTCCGTCATCTCTTAAAACGTAGCCCTGCTTTTTTC
>ONVE01000003.1 GCA_900321215.1 uncultured Eubacterium sp.
ATACGTTAATTCAGTGCGTATCCATGAACCGACAAAGATTAGCTGTGGAGATATAGTAAGTATTTCTAACGTTGATTATTATTGCATATAGATTTGCCTTCAGGATTAAAGACAGAAGGAAAGGTTTTGTGTGAACATATAAGAGCACTGGATATAAATGCCAGAAACTATGAGTATATTGAATCGGTCTCAGAGGATTATATAAATGATATTTCAAAGATACTGAAGGCCTGTGTGGATGTGAATATTAAAGCGTCAGATGTCTAGAGTAATGCGAAAGCGTCGAGAGTGAGGATGGTACCTCTTCTCGGCGCTCATTTTAATATCAAAATTCTCTGAACTGAATGGTGTTGCAACTAAGGTTGAGAGCTTTTTTGTTGGAAATAGAAAAGCTATATGGTACAATCAGCCTGTACAGAGTTAACTATTCGATTAGTAAAAAGATACGGAGATTTTTTTGGATGGAACTGATAGAGGAACCTGTTGAAAAGGTTATTTTAGTCGGAACAGATACATATGAGGCGCTGGACGAATTGGAGGAGCTTGCAGAGACAGCAGGGGCTGTAACTGTTGCCAAAATGGTTCAGCATATTGATAAACCTGTAACTTCAACATATCTGGGAAGCGGAAAGCTTGAGGAGCTGGCGAATCTGATCGATACTACTGATGCGAGCGGAATAATATGTGATGATGAACTGACTCCGGCACAGATGTCAAATCTTGAAAGGATACTGAAAACTAAGGTCATGGACCGGACGATGGTCATCCTTGACATTTTTGCCCAGCATGCGATCACATCAGAAGGAAAGATTCAGGTTGAACTGGCCCAGCTTCAATACAGACTCACAAGACTTACCGGAAAAGGACTAGCCATGTCAAGACTTGGTGGTGGTATAGGAACCAGAGGTCCCGGAGAGAAGAAGCTTGAGCAGGACAGACGTGTTATCAGAAATCGCGTAGCCCAGCTTCGAAGAGAGTTAAATGATGTTGTCAGCCACAGAGAGATCACACGAAAGAAGAGAGAAGAAAATGCTATACCGGTCTTTGCAATAGTCGGTTACACAAATGTTGGCAAATCGACTCTTCTAAACAAGCTGACCGGTTCGGATATCTTAGCAGAAAACAAGCTTTTTGCTACTCTTGATACGACCACAAGAAGTCTGGAAATGGAAACCGGCGAGAAGCTGCTTCTGACGGATACAGTCGGATTTATCAGAAAGCTTCCGCACAATCTGGTTGATGCATTTCGAAGCACTCTTGAAGAAGCGAAGTATGCAGATCATATCATCCATGTAGTTGATGCGTCTTCGGAGAATGCCGAGGAGGACATGAAGGTTGTGTATGAAACGCTGGATATGCTTGGCATAGAAGGAAAAAAGATAATCACGGTATTCAATAAGATCGATAAACTGATCCCGCAGGACAGACTTCCCGGGGAGGATTATGAAGATGAGATCCTGGCTGGACTCAGAGATACGCGCGGCTATAAGAAAGTAAGGATTTCAGCCAAAACAGGACGTGGAATAGATGATCTTCTTAAGGCAATGTCTGAGGTCATAAAGGAAGACCGAAAATACATGGAGAAGGTTTTTGGCTACAACGAAATGTCAAAAGTCGCCGATATCAGAAAGAATGGTATCGTAAAGAAAGAGGAATACAGAGATGACGGTATCTATATAGAGGCAGAGGTTCCTGCAGCGATATTTAACCGGTATTTCGAGGGGTAATCTGAAAAAGTAAACTGAGAAAGCAAAGTGAAAAAGTATAAGGAGGGGTTAAATGAAGTTTTGTACAAAATGTGGATCGGAGTTATTTGATGATGCAGTATTCTGCAGTAAATGCGGTACTAAGCAGATAATGCCAAATGAGCAGGCAGCACAGCCGCAGCAGGGCCAATACAATCAGACAGCGCAATACAACCCAACAGCACAGCAAGGTCAATACGATCAGGCAGCACAATACAACCCAACAGCACAGTATGGCCAAAACGCTCAGTACAATCAGTACGTTCAACAACCGGGAACTCAGCTCCAGCAAGGTCAATACGATCAGGCTGCACAATATAATCCAACAGCGCAGTACGGCCAAAACGCTCAGTACAATCAGTACGTTCAACAAACGGCAGCACAGTCGCAGCAAGGCCAATACAACCAGGCTGCACAATATAATCCAACAGCTCAGTACAACCAGTACATTCCGCAACCGGGATTTCAGCCGCCTTCAGAAGGGGCTGTGAAGAAGGGGATTAAGAAGCCGGTTATCATTTCGGCAATAGTTGTACTTGTTTTAGGACTAGGAATCGGTGCATATTTCCTTTTCTTTAAGAAAGCAAATAAAAGTCCGCAGGAGAAGGTTCTGGATGGATTCTTTGAAGCGCTGAGCGAAATGGATATGAGTAAGGCTGAATCTTATTGCGCCCCTGCGGGAAGCGAGAAATACGGAACAATAATTGATCAACAGGGTCTATCGTTATCAAATCAAATAACAAATAGATTATGCTTTTATCGAAGCACATTGCAGCAGATGGATTATTTAAGGTTTGAACAGGAAATATTAGATATATATCTTTCATCATATGGCTTTGTTTCGGCGAAGAATGGCGGTTGGGAAGATTATTATGAAACAAATAATGATAATGCAAGGTTTAAAGAAAAATATAAAGATTTCAAGGTTGATTATGAATTGGTAAGTCTAAAAAAGGCATCCGAATATACAATATCATACAGGGATGGAATAAAGAAGATAGAAATACCGGATATGGCAGAGTATATTAGTTCAAACCGTGAAGTAGATGTAAACGATGTTTATGTTGCAAAGGTAAAGATACATTGGCGCTATGGAAACAAAAAATACGGATTCGATGAGGCGTGGTGGAATAACGAGAAATTTACGAGGGCTTTTGAGAATTCCGGACTGTATAATGAGAGAACAGGAAAAAAGTGCACTACATATAGTCAGGTAATAAACTATTACGATAATTCGGTATATGATGTTTTCATATATGAGTCGAACGGAGAATGGTATATCTTTAATCCATATATTATAAGATATTATTATTCGGGATGGACTGCAGAGTAGAGTTTTTATTTATGGGTGAAACCCGGTGATATCCGGGAGAAAGGAAAACCTAGGAATGATTTGGGAGGTTCTCGGGATTGACCCGACAGATGATCCTGATGTGATCAGGGAAGCATACAGGGCAAAGCTTATAGTGACCAACCCGGAGGATAATCCGGAAGGGTTTATGCGTCTTAAGGAAGCTTATGATGAGGCGCTGAAGCTTCTTGAATCCAAGGGGGACGTCGAGGAGGAAAGACCATACGCTGAAGTTATAGCTGAGGTTGACGAGATATATAAAGATATCAATAAGAGAATGGATATCGAATGCTGGAGAAAGCTCTTCGAGAATCCGGTGTTTACATCGCTGGACGAGCAGGAGGAGGTAAGAAATGAATTTCTTGCCTACGTTATGGAGCATTTTAAGTTCTCCGGAGAGGTGCTTGAGAAGATCAACAGTGTCTTTTTGATCACGCATGACAGAGAGGCGCTTTCGGAGATATTTCCGAGTGAATTCATATCATATTTATGCAATGTCATAGAAAATGATGGCGATTATATTCTGTCGGAGAAACCTGTGTGCGGCAGAGAGAACGGCGTTCCGGAGGTTAATGCTGTAACGGTTGACGGAGTTCCGGAGGAGTCGGAGAACGAATATGAATATGAGATTGATGAGTATATAACTACGATCAACCGCTTTATTAATTATTACAGGGCGCTCGAAAGTGAAGATATAGCTGAAAATGAAGAGGCAGGAAAAAGCATCCTGAATAAGCTTGCAGCGGGCATACTTCACCTTAGAGAGATGGACTTTTATCATCCGTTTGAGGAGATAGCTGTTATCCGGTATTTATATTTTGATGGCAGATTTGAGGAGTGCTTTAGTCTTGCTGAAAAGGCTGTAAAGAGAGCTGTTTTAGGCGGCGAGAAGCACAGTGATTTTTATTTTTCTCATCTTGTATTCATGTATCTCAGATTTTTCGTGCAGGATATCCATAAGGATATGGGGCTCAGCATTTCTCCTGAAATACTGGAAAAATGCAAGGCGGTCATCTCGAAGACCATGAAAGAGATATTTGTAAATGAAACCCACCCTGCGATGAGTCTTATAAGCTATCTTGAAGGCGATAAGAAGCATGCGGCAGATTACATGTCGTATGTGCATAATTACATCAGGAAATCTGCGGTTTATCTGGAGTTTTCTGAACAGATCGATCGTGAGCGAATGGAAGAGCTTGAGGCTCTAATCGGGGAAGGAGCCGGAACGGAACGTGAGAAGGTAAGCCTTGCCTGGATATACAGCAGAAATGAAAAGCGCGAGGAGGCATTAAAGCTTCTTGAAGATATTCAGCCGGATAATGAGAAGACGGAAGCTGAATATCATTATCTGAGCGGATGGCTGCTTGCCGGAGAACAGAAGTATGAGGAGGCACTTCCTCATTTGCAGAAACTTAAGGATTTCCTTATAGAAAAATACGGAAATGAGAAGCGTGAGGATCTGGAGGACCTTTCGATCGAAGACGTTCTCGGAGTCAACAGGCTTCCGTATGTCTACTTCCTGATCGGCACGGGTTATGCATATTGTGAAGATCTGGATAATGCCAAGGCAAATGTACAGGAGGCACTCAGGCTTGCCAAGAGCTTTGATTATTATGATTACGTAAGACTTTATGATTACATATTGCTCAACCGGCAGGAATATGCAGAGGGCGTAGAATTCTGGAGCAGAGAGATAGAGAAGAACAACAGCTATGTAACTGTTTCCCACGGCAACAGGCAGTATATGGCGTATAAGGCAGGCGATGCCAGAACGGTAATCGACGATTATTATTATCTTAGGGAAAATGATCCGGCTTATGCTGATTCATACGTATTGGCAGAGGAGATATTCTTAGATTATTCGGATGCGGAAGGCTATGAGGATGCGCAGAAATATGTTGAAGAAAATAATGTTGAGGATGTAAGGCTGGACTATTGCAAGGGAAGGTATTACAGACTTATCAAGGAGCCATATCATGCGATCGAGCTTTTCAGAAAGGTTGAAGCAGCTATAAATGAAGGCTACGACGGTATTGATGAGCAGCAGAGATTTTATATAAGCTACGGCTATGCTTTGATGGATGCAGAGCATCAGAAGGCTCCCGAGCTTGACAGGGATGAGGCTCTGTCAAAGCTGAAGGAGCTCATACAGAAGGCGAAAGAGCAGTATCCGGATGATAAGAATATCCGCTGGCTGGAGATAGATTATCTTGAGCGTTATGAGAGTTCGGCTGATGAAGAGTATAAGCTCATGATGGAGAAGTTCCCGGAGGATAACGGCATCATTTTCGAATATGGAAAGTATCTGAATGCCAGAGGCAGGAGGGATGAGGCTGCAGGCTGCTTCGAGGAGGTACTGCAGAAGGATCCGGATAATGCGGATGCCATGTACAAGCTTTCTGAATACTATAATGATGTCAGATTTGTCGAGAGGGAAGAGAAGGAGTACAGCGGCAAGGCTATCTCGCTTGCAAAGAAGCTTGTTGATAAGAAATATGACGGCAGATATTCGGTAAATTATGTTTTGATGCTGGTTGATGCATTATTATATGACGAAGCGCGTGAATTTATAGAAAAGGCTGCGGTTGATCTTGAAGATGATCCTTATGTTCAGAATGCTCACGGCATCGTCTGCATGAAGCAGGGCGATTACGAGAGTGCCGAGCAGAGCTTCCGCAAAGCGGTCGAGATATATAAGGGCAGCGGAAGATTTGCCGGATACACGAACCTTGTAAAGCTTTATCAGATCATGAACAGATTTGATGAGTCTGTAAAGGCTTATAAGGAATTCATGGAGAAATTCGATTATTATGATGCGTTTTCTTATGATAAGCTTGCAGATCTCTGCGATGATGCGAAAGATTATAAGGAGGCTGCCGCATACAGAACGAAAGCATTTATGAGTAAGCTGTCCGGCATTACCGGCAGGGAGGATGATGAGGAATACATCAGTCTCTGCAAGGCTGTTGATAAATATCCGGAGATCCCTGTATACAGGTTCCTGCAGCTTTTTAGTTATATAGGAGATATTGCGAAAACCTTCTCATTTGAAGATGACATTGATAAAATGAAGGAGATCGAAAAGGATTTCCTTGCCTATTCAGAGAGATTAGGGGTCATGAAGCCTGCTAAATCCGAAGCATCCAAAGAAGAAAAGGATGCGCGCAGGAATATGGCCTATGATATAGCTTATCATTTTGTTTATGTACATAGAGATCATGAGATGTGCATCAAGTACAGCGAGAAATATCTGGAGTATCTGCTCCTTTCGGAGGATGAGAGCAGGGGATATTATCTTGATGTCTCTAAAGTATATGAGCTGATGGCGAGAAGCTATATGTATGCTGGCGATAGGGAAAATGCGGCAAAATATGCGGAGAAGGCAATCTCTTATATTGAGAAGGGCTATGGCTCGGTTGATGCATATCTTGCTTATGAGAGGCTGTTCCCTTACCGTGCCTGCAAGATTTCCGGTCTTTACTTCTATATGGGTGATAAGGAGAGGGCTGCAAGCCTTCTTGACAAGACAGACAACTGCATCAAGTGTTACCACTGCGTTCATTCTACCTGTGTTGATAAGAACGACAGGCTGGCGCTCATGGCTGAGGTTGACGGAGATTATGATCAGGCTATCGAGTACTACAAAAAAGGCATTGAGCTGGGCGGAAATGATGTTGAAAGATCTTCCGGCATCCGCGAGTGCCTGAGAGCTCG
>ONVE01000160.1 GCA_900321215.1 uncultured Eubacterium sp.
AATGTATGACTGGAAAGCAGGAGATAGATAATAATATCAGGAAGGACAGAAAAATGATAAAGGCAGTAATATTTGACCTGGACGGAACACTTTTATATACACTTGAGGATCTGGCGGATGCAATGAATTATACGCTTCGCCGCTTTAACATGCCGGAGAGAACACTGGACGAGGTGAGACGCTTTGTCGGAAACGGTATCAGAAAGCTCATCAGGAGAGCGGTCCCGGCAGAAACAACGGAAGAAACCGTGGACGAAATGTTTGAGTGCTTCAAGCCTTACTATGATGAGCATTGTCTGGATAAGACAAAGGTGTATGACGGCATGCTTGAGGAGCTGGAGGTCCTTTACAACAAGGGCTACAAGCTGGCGATAGTTTCAAATAAGGTTGACAGCGCAGTTAAGGAATTGAATGAAAAATTCTTCTCTAAATATATAAGCGTTGCTATTGGCGAGAAGGAGGGCGTGCGCAGGAAGCCGGCGCCGGACACAGTCATAGCTGCCCTTTCCGAGCTTGGAATCTCCAAGGAGGAAGCTATCTATGTGGGAGACTCAGATGTGGATTTTGAAACTGCGAAGAATTCGGGGCTTCCATGCATTTCCGTACTTTGGGGCTTTAGAGACAAAGAATTCCTTATAGAGCATGGAGCACAGAATTTTGCAGAGAAGCCTGCAGAGATAAGCAGACTTATAGAAGCCGGCAGCTGCGATGGTTCAGCCGGATGTCCTGGTGGTATGCGACAGGAAAAAGATCATTAAGGCTAGAGTGGTGGGAGCACCGGACCTTATAGTTGAGGTTCTTTCTCAGAACAACTGGTATCATGACATTATCAGAAAGCAGAATATTTTTAAAAATTGCAAGAAAAAAGTAATTGACATCTAACAAATGTTAGTATATGCTAACGTAAGTGTAAATAGATTGATCAAGATCATGATCCGGCTTCTATGGACCATAGATTTGAAAGGAGATGAAATGATGCCTTTATCAATGGCTGAAGTAGGCGAAAAGAACACGATAATCAAGGTCGGCGGCAAGGAAGAGACCAGACTTTTTCTTGAGCGTCTTGGTTTTGTTGCAGGAGCTACGGTCAGTGTCGTATCAGAGATAAATGGAAACATGATCGTAAACATCAAAGATTCCAGAGTTGCCATAGGGAAGGAAATGGCCAATAAGATCATGGTCTAAAGGAAGGAGTATTGTAAATGAATCTGAAAGAGGTTAAGGTCGGAGATACCGTAAAGGTTCTTAAACTGACAGGTGAAGGCCCGGTTAAGAGACGTATCATGGATATGGGTATTACAAAGGGTACGGAAATCTTTGTGAGAAAGGTTGCACCGCTCGGAGATCCTATCGAAATTAACGTGAGAGGCTATGAGCTTTCAGTCAGAAAAGCAGATGCTGCAATGATTGAGGTAGAGTAGACCAAAAGATAAATCAGGCTGAAAGGCCTTTATTTTTAGCACATAGGTTAGTAAATGCTAACAATAGTGAGACACGCATATCATATATTAGTATTGTCTAATAGAGAGGCTGTAAATGATACATATAAAGCTGTCTGGTGCGACTTACAAAAATCTAGCAGGACAGTGAAAAATAGTGTGGAATATCATTTGGACAGAGCTGTGTTTCACAGGACGAAGCGTGGTATTAGATCAAGAAGTATTTATATAAGACAGAAAGAAGGAGTATGAAAAAATGGCAATCAAGATAGCGCTCGCGGGAAATCCTAACAGCGGTAAAACAACACTTTTCAACGCTCTGACAGGTGCCAACCAGTATGTTGGCAACTGGCCGGGAGTTACGGTTGAGAAGAAAGAGGGTAAGCTTAAGGGCAACAAGGATGTTGTGATCCAGGACCTCCCGGGCATTTATTCGCTTTCACCATATACCGTGGAAGAGGTAGTTACGAGAAATTATCTGATCAACAACAGACCGGATGCGATCATCAACATCGTAGATGGTACAAACCTTGAAAGAAACCTTTATCTTTCAACTCAGATCATGGAGCTCGGTATTCCGGTAATCATGGCTGTAAACATGGCAGACCTTACTGAGAAAAATGGAGACAAGATCGATTTCTCGAAGCTTTCAAAGGCTATGGGATGCCCTGTGCTTTCAATCTCAGCATTAAAGGGCAGAGGAATAAAGGAAGTAACAGATAAGGCAATCGAAGCAGCAAATAAGAAGTCTGTAAATGAGATAGCTCATACATTTTCGAATGAAGCAGAAGAAGTGATCGAAAAAGCAGCAGCAAAGCTTCCTTCAGATATCGATGCATCACAGAGACGTTTCTTTGCGATCAAGCTGCTTGAGAAGGACAGCCGTATAGGAGAGGTTCTGAAGAATGCTCCTAATGTATCTGCAGAGATCAAAGAGCTTGAGGATAAGTTTGATGATGACACAGAGAGTATCATCACAAATGAAAGATATAATTATATCACCTCGATAATCGGTTCCTGCATCAAGAAGGCTAACAGATCAAAGCTTACAATGTCGGATAAGATCGACAAGATAGTTACAAACAGACTTTTGGCGCTTCCTATCTTTGCGCTGGTTATGTTCCTTGTTTACTATATTGCGATGTCAACGATCGGCGCCGCAGCAACTGACTGGACAAATGATAATCTTTTCGGAGATGGTTTCCACCTCTTTGGAATGAGCGGCAAGTATGATGAAGCGGTAGAAGAGTGGGCAGATGAAAATGTATTTACTGATGAAGTTAAGGCAGTGATCGATGCAGCGGCAGCAGACGAAAACATCAAGGGTGCTGACGAACTGCAGGGTGCATTTGAAGATAGAGATTTTGATGCTTTCTCAGAAGCATATTCATCATATGTAGATGAATTTTATAAAGGCGAGGATACAGAAGCCTATCCTGGAGTTCAGGTTTACGATATTAATGCTGCACTTGGTACAGCTGATGAAGAAGGAGCTGCAGGAGCTCTTGATGAGGAGGGTGAATTTACTGCTCCTGATCCTGCAGATTACGGAACATGGGTACCGAGTATTCCGGCTCTCTTTGAGAAGCTTCTGGATGCACTTAATGTTAAGTCTGAGTTTGTAAGAGGACTTATCCTTGACGGTATTGTTGCCGGCGTCGGTGCGGTTCTCGGATTCGTTCCGCAGATGCTTGTACTCTTCATACTTCTTGCACTTCTTGAGGAGTGCGGTTATATGGCGAGAGTCGCATTTATCATGGACCGTATCTTCAGAAAATTCGGTCTCTCAGGA
>ONVE01000011.1 GCA_900321215.1 uncultured Eubacterium sp.
AAATCGATTATAGCAAAAATATTAATGTAGTAAAACAAAATATGACACAAATAAAATCTCCCGGGGTTTTTACTCCCGGGAGATCCTTTATATATCAAGTAAATTAAATTCTATTTATTAGAACTCAGGCTCGATAAGACCATAAGTGCTGCCTTTTCTCTTATAAACAACATTTACTTCGTCTGTTTCAGCATTTCTGAATACGTAGAAGTTATGTCCGAGAAGCTCCATCTGGATGCATGCATCTTCCGGATACATAGGCTTAACAGCAAATCTCTTGCTTCTGATGATCTTGATCTCATCCTCATCTGCAACCTCTGACTCATCCTCTAAGAATCTGTCATTGAAGTATGCTGCGTCCTGCTCTTTATCTATAATCTTCTTCTTATATCTTGTAACCTGACGTTCGATTATCTCTACGACCATGTCTATAGAAACATACATATCATCACTAACCTGCTCAGCTCTGATGATGTGTCCCTTCATAGGAATGGTAACCTCTATCTTCTGTCTCTCCTTTTCTACTGAAAATGTAACCTGAACATTAGTATCTTCACTGAAGAACTTCTCAAGTCTTCCGAGTTTATCGTAGATGGCCTCCCTTAATCCATCTGTAACATCGATGTTTTTACCGCTGATAATGTAATTCATACGTCTCACTCCTTCTCGCCTGTATTACATGCATTTTCGCATTATCCCCACAAAAATGCACGCCGTGGACACTCAGAAGAATGTCCTTTTATGGTACTTTTAACCACGTATTAATTATATCATAGAGACTAAATTCAATCAATAAAATAATATTCTTTTTTGTCTGACAATTCATTAAATTTTTTAAACGTTTTATAATACTTTCATTTTTTCCTTTCGTCATTTTCTACAAATTCGTGACTATCTACAAATTATGCATTTAAACATTTTAAATGCAATAATCTTATGTTAATTACAATCATGTGTTGATAATGTTGATAACTCTGTTTATAGTTCATCAAATTACGTATTCGCGATAAAGTTATCAACATCAAACAGGTTTATAAATGTTATTTTTTGAACAGCTAACATTATGTGCATTGTGAATTATGCACAAAATGTGTATTCTTTAAAAACACGCTGAATTGTCAGACCTAAAACGGCATCTCATATAGTTTCCTTCCGGCAGGAAAAACTCCAGAATGCCCCTTGGAGCAGTGCCATGAAAGGCATCGGCTCCCCCCAGACAAGACACCGGAGCAGTGCCATGAAAGGCATCTGTTCCCCAAGACAAAACACCGGCGCTGCTCCGCAGTCTTCTCCGGGTACGGCAAAGGGACCGGTCATTTCGCTACTATGACCGGTCCCTGAATATATGTTATTTCTTGTGAAAAAAATTACTTATTCAATTACTCTCGTTGCGGCTACAGGTGTTCTGTAATCCATTGGAGAGATTATGATTCCTACCTCAGGACAACTTGCGTGTACTACCATACCATTTCCGATATAGATTACAACATGTCCGATGTCATCTACGCTTCCGTAGAAGAGAAGATCTCCAGGCTCAACCTCTGATACGCTGATACGTCTTCCGCTGTAAACCTGATCCTCAGCACCACGATAGAGTGAATATCCAAAGTGTGCAAATACTGAATATGTGAAGCCTGAGCAGTCACATCCATTGACAAGATCTGTTCCGCCGTATACATACGGATTACCAACAAACTGAAGTGCGTAATTTACAAGATCAAGCTTTGTCTGTGTAATGCTGCCATCTGATGATGGAGTATCATCTGATGTATCATCTGTGCTGTCACTGTCATCGTATGTTTCTTCTGATTCAGTGTCATCATATGAATCATCCGAATCACTGTCATCATCTGAGTTATCATCGTATGAATCATCCGAATCACTGTCATCATCTGAGTTGTCATCGTATGAATCATCCGAATCACTGTCATCATCTGAGTAGTCGTCGTATGAATCATCTGAATCGCTGTCATCTGAGTAGTCATCATATGATTCTTCTGAAGCTTCTGTCTCTGTCTCAGTTTCTGTTTCAGTCTCTGTCTCAGTTTCTTCTGTATCAGAAGCACCATTTACTGCTTCTGTAGTATGCTTTTCTTTGGTCTTGATGCTTTCTGATGAAAATGATCCATCAACTGTTGCAAATGTGATATCAACATATTCGCTGCTGACATAACCGACAAGGTCTGTATCAATTGAGATCTTTGTCCATTCGCCTGTCTGCTCAAGAACTGTATATGTTCCGCCTTCAGGAATAAGTGTGATAACCTCACCTGTAAGGCTTGCTTCTGTTCTTACTCTAAGAGTTGTAGCTGTTACTGTTGCAACTCTTCTAAGGTTGTCCTTAGCCCAATCCCCTGCTTCGTCTCCGAAGAGAAGGAATTCTGATTTAACGTATCCAAAGCCGTCACCAAACTTGATCTTTGTCCAGTCATCGCCCTTCTCTGCAACCTCGCATGTATATGCGAATCCGAGATATCCGATGGCATCTGATGATGTTGTGGCTTTCTGTCTGATATTAACAGCATCTTCTGCAGTTACAAGAGCCTTGCCCTCAAACTCAGGATATTTTGCTGTACTCTTTACATCTGATTTCTTAGCATTTACTGCTTTAGCGTCTGCGTCCTTCTTCAGCTGAAGCTCTGTTGCCTTAGCTGCTGCTTCATTTTCCTCCTGCGAAGAAGATGAAACATATCTGTCAATGGCTGCTGAAATACCAACATTTGTCTGATTATAAACTTCTTTCTTATCTTCCGACTTAGCGCTTACTGCAAATGAAGAAGCTAAAAGTCCGAAAGAAACTGCAACAGCCAATATCCTCTTTGATGGTCTGAACATCTAAATGTTCCTCCTGGTTAATTTGTGGTTACGAACCTGTCAACTGTTATAAAATGGTTGTTATAACCATTTATTACTTTTCTTTATATTTATTACGAAATTGTTACAACTTGTTACATGCTCATTATAGCAACGCCTCTTTTTATTGTCAACCTAATATATAAAAAAATTTCAAAAAAGTTTGATATTTCTGTGATTTGGAACTTTATTTTTTCATCAAAACAGAGTAAGATAACTTTTGTAACACTTTTTAAAAAGGTTGTAATAAAAAATGAAAACGATCATCAAAAAAACAACAGAAAATGATGCTTTCAGCATGGCATCAGACATACTGAGAAATGGCGGACTTGTCGCATTTCCAACTGAGACAGTTTACGGACTCGGAGGAAATGCATTAGATCCCAGAGCGTCAGAGAAGATCTACGCCGCAAAAGGCAGACCGTCAGACAACCCTCTGATCGTCCACATCGCAGACCGCGCGGACGTTGCAGAGCTCGCTTCGGAGATACCTCCGATCGCAGAAAAACTGATGGACAGATTCTGGCCGGGACCTATGACGATAATATTTAACAAGAAGGATATCGTTCCGAAGGAAACAACCGGCGGACTTGATACGGTTGCGATCAGAATGCCGTCCCACCCGGATGCAGCAAGGCTCATCAGGGAAAGCGGCGTGTATATTGCTGCTCCGAGCGCAAATGCTTCCGGAAGACCATCGCCTTCCACAGCGCAGCATGTAGAAGAGGACCTCTCCGGCCGTATCGACATGATACTCGACGGCGGCCCGGTTGATATCGGCATTGAATCATCCATTATCGATGTTACCGGCGATGTGCCTGTCATTTTAAGACCGGGCTTCATCACCAGAAAGGACTTCTCCGAGCTTATCGGCGAAGTGTATATCGATCCGGCTATCATTAAGCCTGATCCAACGCTCAGACCTAAGGCGCCGGGAATGAAATACACCCACTACGCTCCAAAGGGCAGCCTTACCATCATCGAGGACAAGGCTTCTCCGGCAGAGGTTACGGAAAATGTCATTTCCACCATCAACCGCCTTGCGGCGGAGGCAGCTGCCGAAGGTAAGAAGGCGGCAGTACTTACTACCCGCGACCAGGCTGACAAGTATTCATCAGAGAATATAATCCTGCTCGGTGAAGGCGCAAGCGGCGAAGAGGTTGCAAAGCACCTTTACAGCGCCTTAAGAGAATGCGACGACATCGGAGCAGAGCTTATTTACAGCGAATCCTTTAACAGGGACGAGCTCGGCGGTGCGATCATGAACCGCCTCTTAAAGGCCGCAGGCCAAAAGCTTATATATGTATAAAATTTACAGGAGGAATAAAATGAAAATAGCACTTGGTTCAGATCACGGCGGATACGCCCTGAAAATGTCAATAATCGAGCATCTTAAAGAAAGAGGAATCGAATTTACAGATAAAGGCTGTTTTGATGAGAAGTCATGTGACTATCCGGTTTACGCAAAGGCTGTTACAGCAGCAGTTAACAGCGGTGAGGCAGATCTCGGAATCCTTGTCTGCGGAACAGGCATTGGAATGTCTATGGCTGCCAACAAGGTTAAGGGCATCCGTGCCGCTCTCTGCCACGACAACTTCTCAGCTCAGGCAACCAGAGAGCATAACAACGCAAATGTACTCTGCCTCGGCGCCCGCGTAGTCGGTCCCGGCCTTGCACTTATGATAGTTGATACCTTCCTTGATACTCCATTTTCAAATGATGAGAGACATATCAGAAGAATTTCTATGATAGAGGACTAGAATAAGAGCTTCCAACACCAGAAGATTTTCAGGATCATCCGGCATAGTAAGCAGTCGTGAATAATAGAAAAACAGGAAACGTATGATATTCACACGTTTCCTGTTTTTTTACTGTTTATCTGTAACCTTCTTTTTAATAAACTCCTCTATCTCCTTCATATCGTCGGAATAAAGTATGAAATCCGCCTTTTCTTCTCCGAGGAATTCGGCCTCATCCATTTCTGCATAAAGTTCTCTAAGCTTATCATAGATTCCAAGCGTATTGTAGAGAATGCACGGTGCATCATAAAGACCGATACGTACCCAGGAGATAACATCTGCGATCTCCTCCAGAGTGCCATAGCCGCCCGGAAGCGCTATAAAGGCGTCGCTCATTTCAGCCATTTTCAGCTTTCTCTCCGACATATCCTTTGTAACGATCATTTCCGAAACATTGCGATTCTCCCAGCCGCGCTCTATCATGAATTCAGGGATAATTCCGATGACCTTTCCGCCTGCCTGAAGGGCTGCATTTGCAACTGCGCCCATCATGCCTACCTTGCCATCACCATAGATCAGTGTGTGACCATTTTCTCCTATCCATTTGCCAAGAGTCTTTGCTGCCTCAATATATTCCGGTCTGCTTCCCGGAGCAGATCCTGCAAATACAGTAATATTCATTATGAATCCTGCTTTCTAAGTATTTTGTCACTCATCTTCTGAGCAATATTTCCGGCTTACCGCCTCCAGTCCAATGCCTCAGCTTATTCCGGAAGTACAGGTGTATCAAATGGAAATCCTACATGGATTCCGGCTTCCTTCATACGAAGCCTCTCTTCACGCATCGCATTAACTACCATGTCTCTTGCGTTGTGTCCGTCCTCGCCTGTAAGAGGCTTAACGTCCTTAAGTACATAGTCGATGCCCATTTCCGCATATTTTGGCTTAGCCATATCGTGGTACGGAAGTATATCCACCGCCTTGACATTCTTGAAATGAGCAAGGAATCTGCCGGATTTCTCCAGATAAACCGGATCAAATGTATAACCCGGAACGATAACGTGTCTTACCCAGATCGGAATATTCTTCTCATCCAGATATTTATAGAAATCAATTATAGTATCCTGCTTAACGCCCGTAAGCTCGATATGCTTCTCAGGGTCGATATGCTTAAGGTCAAGGAGCACAAGGTCCGTAACCGCTGCAAGCTTCTCGTACTTCTCATAGATTGCCGGATCATCCTTCTTGAAAAGGTAGCCTGTGGTATCAAGTGCTGTCTGAACGCCCAGTTTTCTTGCCTCGGTGAAAAGCTCTGTAACAAAATCGATCTGTACAAGCGGTTCGCCTCCGGAAACCGTAATTCCGCCTCTCTTCATAAATGGAAGATAGCTTCTCATATCCGCCATTATCTCGGCAACCGTCATTTCCTTGCCGCCTCTGCCGTCCCAGGTATCCGGGTTATGACAGTATTTGCATCTCAGCGGACATCCCTTTAAGAAAACAACATATCTGGTACCCGGTCCGTCAACCGTACTTCCTGTTATTATTGAATGAATATTTCCTACCATCTTGTTTCTCCCTTAATTAATTACAAATATAGCAAATACCAGCTACATCATCTCTCCCTCGCAGGAAGAGTCGTCTGCGCCGTACATTTTCTTAAGATATTCAAGTATCTCTTCGTCGCTGTAATTTCCGCCCTTGATCATGCTTTCGATATCCTCAGGCATAGCGGCACTCGCAGCATCCTCGGCCTCCGCCAGCTCCGGATTAACTATCTCCGGAACTACAACAGGGATATCGTCATCCACCTTGCTGTATTCCTCATCGACCGCCTTCTTCATTTTCTTGCTGCGGAAGGACTGATACTTTTCAGCAAGCGCATCGATCTCGCTCTGATTCTTGATCATGCTTCTGTCAGCGCCCGGAAGCTTGAAGTTATGATGATGCTTCTGAAGGAATCTGTACGCATCCATAAATGTCTTCTCATCAAAGCGTGTCATATATTTCTGGTTGATCTTCTCGATGCAGTCCTCTACGCTGAAGCAGCTCTTCGGATCAATATCCACGAAGATAGCATAAAATGTATCCTCAACGATCTGCTCCTGTCTTCTGAAATCCGTAGAGATATCCATGATCGGAAAGGCATAGATATAGGCTCTCAGCCAGCTGTTTGCCTGCTCCATCCACTGGCTGGCAAATTTATAATCCTTATCCATATCATAGATCTCACGCTGCCAGTGATAAGATGAATATGACGCCTCAACAATCCTGTCGATCTGAGCCTCCGTAAGACTGAGTGAATATTTATCATTGAACTTCTGAACAATCTTCTTCCTCTTTGGAACCGACTCAGTAAGCTTGATATCTCCCATATTCTCTTTCTTGAGTTCCTGATACTCTTCGCTTTTTTTCTTATTATTGCTTCCGGTTATCTTCTTGATGACCCAGCCAATAAAGATAAATGGAGACATTACGATACCAAGTCCAAGGATAGTTCCAAGGATAGACGCAAGATGTCCTCCGAGAAATGAAAGTATCTGAAGCACGATGAAAAGAGTAATGAAAAATGGTAATCTATTCTTCGTTTTCTCCTGAAGCTTCGGATTTGTCTTAGCTATTAAATTGTAAAATATGATAACAAAAATTATCAGACCCATAGTTTATTCTTCTTATCTATATTATTTTTTGCTGATCCAAGGTCTCCCTATGAATCTGCCGGGCTTAAACCGCTGTCCAGGCTGTCCGTATTATTTAAAATCGTCAGGACTGAATTCCATAATCATCATATCATCATCCTCGTCCTCAGCCTCGTCCTTCATGCCCAGCGCGTCCTTGATGATTCCTATCATCTTCTCATATTCAGACATCATTTCATTGAAGCCTGCATAGATTACAGCTTCATCATTATACTTCGATGCCTGCTCCTGTGCAAATGCCATGAGAGACAGTCTATCCGCACCGACCGTCTTGGATGAACTCTTCAGTGCGTGAACAAGTATCTGGTATTCCTTCCAGTTCTTGTCATTGTAGAAACCGTTCAGCGCTTTAAGCTTCTCGTCATAGGTTTTAACAAATGTAGTAAGAAGCTCTCTGTAGAATTCTTCATCATCTACAGCGTAATTCAGCGCTGCATCCGTGTTAAAGCCCTCGTTCCTTAGCTTATCAATAAATGACATTCTTGTCACGTTATTATTGTCTTTACTTGAAAAATTAATATTCTCCACTTTATTACTCTCACTCTCATCCTTTTCGGCGCTTCCATAGAATACCTTCTCCTTCGGGAGATATTTTGCCAACATTTTATCGAGCTTCTCCGGAT
>ONVE01000048.1 GCA_900321215.1 uncultured Eubacterium sp.
AGATGATTCCGGAAATGATTCCGGCGAAAAACGTCAGATGCTTCTTACAGGTGTATTTGACGGTTCCGAAGAAATTGTATTTGACGGTGCGGCCATGCCAAAGGATTTTGTCAGACGAATGGCGGAGCTTGTCACTCTTGATGAAGACGACGATGATTATAGATATTATTACGTCGGAAATATGATGATCAGCAAGCTGAATTTAGAGAAGCTTGATGCAAAATATTTCAGGGTTCTTGTATCTTTTGATGAGAAGAAGGATATTGAGGAGCAGGCGGCACTGCTCGGAGAAAGGCTGGGAAGTGAGGCGGAGGTAAATTTTGCAGCCGTTGATCTTTACGAACCGGAGAAGAGCGAGAGTGGGTATGAAGAGTTATTTTTTGAGGCATTTCTCATGCTGATCGCAGGCGTATTCGGACTGGTTGTTATGGTAATAACCAGAAATGCCTTTAATATATCTGTCAGTGAGAGAGAAAATGATTACGGAATGTTCCGCTGTATAGGACTTACAAGGAAGCAGATCATCAAAATGATACTTCTTGAGGCGCTGATCGTCGGCGTTATCGGAACATTGATCGGTGTATTGCTGGGGGCTTTGGGCTGCAGCGGGTTGTTCAGTTATCTGAACAGATCGGGATCAAACAATCTGATCCTGAAAGAAATACTGAATGAAATAGGAAAACTGACATTTTATTTTAACTGGAAGGCACTTGGACTGACAGTTCTCTTTATGGCAGTTATAGTTGCTTACTCGATGGTCTCTCCGATAGAAAAGCTCTGCAGATTGAATCCAATCAATGCACTTAAAAGCCGGGATGATGTGGACAAGAGAGTTACGAAAAAGCTTCTGAAGAAGAAAAAGAAATGTAGAACAGGTAAAGGACTGCTTGGTTATCCGGTATCTTACGGCTTTAAGAATGTAAGGATCAGGAGGAGCAGATTTTATCTTCTGGTAATCAGTCTGTCGGTGTGCTTCGGTATAGTGATGCTTGTCGGATGTATCTTTGAAACAATGATCAAAACGGAACTGAATAATCAGAACAAGCCGTCGATCACAATTTACGGGAATAGCGGTGACGAACGTTTTTCTTACAGTGAGATTGATACTTTCAGGGATATGTTTTCAAAGAAAAAGGGATTTGTTGATATTGGATATAGCATAGAAGTGGGCTATTCCGAAAAGAAGGACGCGTCGGAAGAGGTTTTGAAGAGAAACTGTGGGAATGTAGAATTTGTCGGACTGAATGAGAAATATTACAAGGCTGTATCTGATGCGGCAGGGACACCGGATAATTCCGCGGAAGCCGGAGTAATAAATGCCATACTTGTTAAGGGCAATATTAAGGATAAAGATTATATTCCGGAGCTTAAAACAGGTGACGATATAACGATCTATGACGCAAAGGTGCATATCGCGGGCGAGATTTCAATAGGTGTTTTTGAAAATATCCGGACAGAAAAGCTGCCCGATACATTATTTTACAGAAAAAAAGGCCTTACATTTTTCTATCTGAGGGATTTTGAGGAGCCTGTTATATCTAAGAATCAGATGGAAAAAGACTCGGACAACATTCTATACCATGAAGAAACTGCGAATCTGTATATTTACATTGATGCTGAGAAGGATGACGGCAGTATTTTGTCGGCTGTTTCGGAAATGGGCTGCTATTATGAAAGTAACGGAATTAATTATGACGGTATGAGGATGATAAAGAGAATCGTCTATTTTATCGTTGCGATAGTTTTAGCGATCATCGCGGTAAATCTCGTGAACGTCAGGACCTCAGAGATACTGCTCAGGAGAAAGGAGATCAGACTGCTCAGAAGTATAGGCTTCAGCATTAGAGAGGTCAGACGGGCGGTAATATCAGAAGGAATACTTGTAGCTTTATGCTCGGTGATAACAGGTTTTCTGATCGGCGTGGGAGCTGCGCGGCTTATGTCAAAGATTTTATATGTCGGAAAGGGTATTACGGGACTGTATAACAGTGATTATATGTCGATCAGATTCGGAATAGACTGGGGTGTATTTGCTGCGACGGCGGTAGTGATATTTGTGATAAATATAGTCGCCGGACTTATCGCACTGGCACTGGTGCGGGATGATTATAAATAGTTTATCAGGAAGATCAGGAGGAATGAAATAATGTCAGAACTCATAAAAACGGTTAAATTAAACAAAACCTACGGGAAGGGTGATTCGGCGGTCGTTGCCGCGTATAAGAGCAAAAAGCATTGTTGAGGAAAACGGCGGGCGGATATATAAATTTAACCGGTAAAGCGCATTGAAATATATGCTCCAAAATATTACAATAGAATATAGTATTTGAAACCCGAAGAGATAGTTTTTGTGGTAGGCAGGCATGGCATTTAAGATAGTTCGAAATGATATTACAAAAATGAATACGGAAGCTATCGTAAATACGGCAAATGAGCAGGCGGCGGTCAGCACCGGCTGCGATATTGCCGTATATAATGCAGCAGGTTACGAGGAGCTTCTTCAGTACAGAAGGGCGAAGATCGGAGCGGTTCCTGAGGGCGAGGTTTTTATCACGCCGGGCTTTAAGCTTCCGGCAAAATACATCATTCACGCCGTAAGTCCGAAATACCTTGGAGGAAATGCAGGCGAAGAAGAAAAACTTAGATCCTGCTACAGGAAGAGTCTTCTGCTCGCAAAGGCTCAGGGGATACGATCGATAGCATTTCCGCTTATTGCTACAGGCAGCTTCGGTTATCCGAAGGAAGAGGGGCTAAGGATCGCTGTTGATGAGATCAATGCTTTTCTTCTGGATAATGAAATGACGATCTTCCTGGTGGTTTTTGATGACCGGTCAAAGACTCTTGGGAAAAGGATATATCCAAAGCTTGAAGAATATATAGATCATAACTATGTCGAGAATAAGAGCAGTGCAGAATACGGTAATTTCAGACCGGATATGGGAATGGCACATGCTGCGCAGGGAATGAGTGTGCCGCAGATGAGTTCGCCACAGATGAATGCACCGCAGATGAGTTCGCCGCAGATGAGTGCACCGCAGATGAGTGCACCGCAGATGAACAGGAAGGCTTCGGCTGCAAAACCCGGACTGCTGGGCTCTGTATTCGGAAAACATAAGGAGAAATCTACCGGCAGGTTTTATGCAGAAGATGTTCCTGCGGACAGCTTCGAAGCTTCGGAAGAGGTTGATTTTGAAAGCGTTCACGAAAGCAGGCTTGAAGAGAGGATGAAGCATATTTCGGATACATTTTCACAATATCTTATGTATCTGATTCAGGATAGGAAGATGGAAAATTCTGAGGTCTACAAGAGAGCTATCGTGGACAAGAAGATTTTTTCAAAGATCAAGAACAATCCTGATTATCATCCGCAGAAGCTGACAGCGCTCTGCCTCTGTGTGGGCGCCAGGCTTAATCTGGATGAATCAAAGGATCTTCTGGCAAGGGCGGGCTATGCGCTTTCACCCTGCGATAAGACAGATATCATTTTTTCATATTTTATCGAAAATGAAATATACGACATGATAGAGCTGGATATACAGCTTGAGGAGCATGGACTTCCGTGCATTATTTCATAAATTTGAAGGTCGCTTTCTGAGCGACCTTTTTTTGATGGCGGTATCGTATAATGAGTCCAGAACAAAGGAAACACCCGCAAGGGCAGTAAAAAGGAGGATGATCATTATGCGTAAGGGATTAACAGAGGTAGTATTTATCTTAGACAGAAGCGGTTCAATGAGAGGACTGGAGAGCGATACGATCGGAGGCTTCAACTCATTGATCGAAAAGCAGAGGAAGGAAGAAGGCGAGGCATATATTTCAACAGTGCTTTTTGATGATCAGACAGAAGTGCTTTATGACAGAGTACCGATCGCCAGAGTAGAACCGATGAATGACAGACAGTATTATGTGCGCGGTTGCACGGCACTTCTGGATGCAATCGGTGAGGCGGTGGACAGGATCGCGACCATCCATAAGTATATCAGAGAGGAAGACAGACCGGAGAAGACACTGTTCATCATTACAACAGACGGCATGGAGAACGCCAGCCGCAAATATGATTACAAGAAGGTTAAGAAAATGATCGAGAAGGAGAAGAAAAAATACGGATGGGAGTTTCTCTTCCTCGGAGCAAATATTGACGCGGTAAATGTGGCCGGAAGCTTCGGGGTCGACGCGGACAGGGCTCTTAACTATGTATGTGACGAGGTCGGTACGGCACTGAATTATCAGGTGCTTTCCGATGCCGTATCCGCAGTAAGAAGATCAAAAAATAAAGCTGAAGCGAGCGCCATGATGAACGCCTGCTGCGCACCTATCAGAGAGGATTACGAGAGAAGACATAAAAAAAATAAAGCATAAAAAACCACTTTACAAAATCGAACATACGTTCTATAATCACATTAAGGTGGGAGAAAGGATAGATCCGGTCATGTATAATGGCCGGATCATGTGTTAGGCGTATGATTACAGATAGTAAAGCTCCGCAAAAGGTAGATGTTATATGTCAGCATTCGGCTGACGGTACGATCATTCCTCTTCGGGTAAGGCTGGTCGATGAGGATGGGCAGAAGCAGGTCTTCAATATTAAAGAATACATGGACATTTCCCACAAGGGCAGTTACACAACGCATGACGGTGTATTCGTCACTGACAGGAATCTTGTATTTGAGTGCAAGATCGTCGTGCTGGATACGGTCAGAAAGATTACGTTATATTATGCACCGTCAACTGCATTTTGGACAATGACGATATAGTTTTCATGTGATATAATAAACAGGATGGTTTGATTTGATGAAAACTTATGAATGAGCAGGTGGGTATGATCATGTTTGGAAAACTGACTGCTGTCGGCGTGGGTCCCGGAGATCCGGAACTCCTTACACTCAAGGCTGTAAAAAGGATAAATGAAGCGGATGTTATAGCGTGTCCCGCAAAGGAAGGAACCACAGGCGTAGCTTACAGGATAGCAGAACAGGTCTGTCCGGAGCTGGCCTGTAAGGAAACCCTCCTTTTGGATTTTCCTATGAAGAAGGAAGGGCTGGCAGAAGCTCACAGAAAGGCTGCTGAAGAGATCATTTCAGTGCTGAGGACAGGAAAGGATATAGTATTTCTTACACTTGGCGATCCGTGCGTATATTCAACATTTTCGTATGTCTCAGATATTGTAGAGGAGAACGGATATGAGGTTGAGATCATAAACGGTATACCTTCTTTTTGTGCGGTTTTTGCCAGACTTAAGATACCGGTTGTGCTGGGGGATGAATCGGTGATCATTACATCGGGAGAATATATTGATCATAACGGTACGCTGATCATTATGAAGGCCGGAGGGCATCTGAAGGAACTGAAGGAGAAGATAGATACTGCCGGAAAGGATATCTATCTTGTCGAAAACTGCGGCATGGCAGATGAGAAGGTGTATGCAGGTATAGCAGACATTCCTGACCGCTCGGGGTATTTTTCGATACTCATCATCAAAGATAAGACCAAAGAGATGTGAAAAGGACGATATAGGCAGATGATCAAGAAGGAAATCAATGAGATAAAAGCACTTTATGATACAATTCAGGACTGCAGTATATTAAGGCTTGCAGGCTGCTATGTTAACGGTGAGAAGACTAAGGTCAAGACCTTTAATGAAGCATTCTACAATCTTCCTGAGGAAGAGATGTATAAATATCTTGAAATATTCAGAAAGACACTTTCGGGGACGCCGGGCAAGAATCTTCTGGATATGAGTTTTACTGAGGCGGATGAGGCTGAGGGGGCTTCTGAGAGCGGTTCTGAAGGTAATTCTGAGGGCGTGGATGAAGGTACTTCTGAAGGCAGTGCAGGAAACGGACTTGGAAGGGCGCTGCTTCAGAAGATCAGAAAGTCTGAACTTAAGGACGATGAGATACTGCAGACATTTTATGACAGCGTTATTAGTAATTATAGTTATGTGGGAAATTATCTGATACTTATGATATATCAGGCGTATGATGTTCCGGGAATGACTACTGACGGAATAGAGAATGATGACGCCTCCGATGAAGTATACAGCTATATACTTTGCAGTATATGTCCGATGAAGCTTACGAAACCGGGACTTGGATTTGACGAGACGGTTGGAGAGATACATACGCTGAGACAGATCTTTGCGGTTGATCTTCCGGAGACAGGCTTCCTCTTCCCGGCTTTTAACGATAGAAGTACTGATGACAGCATGCTTTTATATTCAACAAGGAGAACTGATCATATTCAGGATCTCTTTCTTGAAAATGTGCTCAGAGTTTCGGCAACGCTTCCGGCAAAGCAGCAGAAGGAAGGCTTTACGGAATTTGTATCAGAGATACTTGGAAATGATTCAAGCTTTGAGACGGTGCTTGCTGTGCAGGAGAATCTTAGGGAAGCGGTAAGTACTAAAAAGAATGATCTTAACGGTGAGACGGTATTTCTAGATAAAGAGGCTGTAAGAAATGTATTTGAGAACAGCGGCGTGTCGGAAGAAAAGCTTAAGGACTTCGGTCAGAAATTCGACGATCAGTTCGATATGAAGAAGCTGTACCGTAAGAAGATAGAAGAAGTAAAGGAAAGTGATGATCCTGAAGCTGCGGAGGAGCCTGCGAAGGGCATGGACCGTGTGCCGGGCATCAAGGTTGAAGAGAAGCTTTTTGCTGATAATGTTGTTCCAACCAGAAACTTTGAAGTTAAGACGAAGGATATGGTGCTTAGGATCAACAGTAAACATACAGATATCATCAATACGAGAGTGATCGACGGCAAGAAATGTCTTGTCATCGAGCTTACCGATGACCTTACCGTAAATGGTATTCCGGTAGGCGAGGTATAGTACCGGCTGGAAAAAGGCATAGACGGAGTTGGCAGAAATGATGGATGAGACCGGCAGTACGGGTGGAATATACCGGATTAAGCCGGCAGGATGGCAGAAGGAAGAAATATGAAGACAAGAGAGCAGGCTTTGAAATACGGATTATCATTTCCGGATACATATCAGGATGCACCATTTCATGATGAAAACTGGCAGCTTGTGCGTTATAAGGGAAACAAAAAAGCATTTCTCTGGACATATGAGAGGAACGGATATATCAATCTGAACCTTAAGGTCGATCCGGAGCAGGCGTATTTCTGGAGGAAGATATATCCTTCAGTACAGCCGGGCTATCACCAGAACAAAGAACATTGGAATACGGTGATACTGGATGGAAGCATACCTGACAGTGATATCAAGCTGATGATCGAAGAAAGCTATGAGCTTATTTCATACAGTCCATCGAAGAAAATATATGAAGCAGTGAAGCAGATTCCTAAGGGCAGTGTTGCAACATACGCGCAGGTCGCGGAGGCTGCCGGAGACAGAAAGATGGCAAGGGCAGTCGGAAATGCATTGCACAGGAATCCGGATCCTGCAACTATTCCCTGCCACAGAGTTGTGAATGCTAAGGGAGAACTTGCAGGCGAGTATGCATTCGGCGGAGCCTGGAAGCAGGCTGAGATTCTGCGTTCGGAAGGCGTAGAGGTTGTTGACGGACGGGTGGATCTTAACAGATTTATGTGGAGAAAGGAGGAAGATGAGGAATAGTAGAATAGTAAAAAAGATAACAAAGAGATAACAAAGGAAATATTGATAATATCCTGCTTCATTGCCCGCCGTCTTCTGTTTTCAGGAAGGATGAGATATTTACAAAGCTTGATAAGCTTAAGAAGAGCG
>ONVE01000056.1 GCA_900321215.1 uncultured Eubacterium sp.
ATCTCCGCCCCTCCCCTTGCACCCGGTATTAACTTGTGATAACTTGGATATATCCCCCAACTTGTGAAGAGTTGTGATGAGTTATGATGAAAGGAACAAAAGCAATGAAAAATAGCCTTCCAGTCGAGACGATAAAATCCCTCATCCGCTCCGCTGTCAGCGGACGCGAGAGGTCATATTCTATTTATTCCGGCTTCAGCGTCGGTGCCGCAGTATTAACGGATGACGGCCGGATCTTCAGTGGCTGCAATGTTGAAAATGCTTCATTTCCTGCGGGCAGCTGTGCGGAAACCGTTGCCGTAAATAAAGCCGTCAGTGAAGGTGCGAAGCATATAACCGCCATCGCGATAATCGGCGGCAAGGCTGCGCTCTCCCCTTCCACCGACAGCTACACTTTCCCTTGCGGCATCTGCCGTCAGGTGATCTCGGAGTTTAAATCTCCGGACGGAGCGATAGTCATTGTCGCGAGGAACGAGGATGATTATAAGATTTTTAGTATCGATGAACTGCTGCCGGGCGCATTTTCAGGCGACTCGCTCTAGGTAGAAACAGGCCGGTTCCGTGTCACAAAACCGCCGCCGTCCACATCAGCCGCAGTATTTATAAAAAAACTTGATTTTTCTTTTACTATACACTATTCTTATTAAGTCATCAGGCGACAAGCCTGCAGCAAAGTGATCATCAAACAAAACGGAGGAATTTAAAAATGTCAAATGAGATGAAGCCTTTCAAGGAAGGCAAAGTTCGTGAGATCTACGACAATGGCGACAGTCTTATAATGGTTGCAACTGACAGGATCAGCTGCTACGACGTTATCCTTAAGAATATAATTCATAAGAAGGGCACTGTTCTTACACAGATGTCTAAATTCTGGTTTGAAATGACAGAAGATATTCTTCCAAACCATATGATTTCAACAGATGTAAATGATATGCCTGAATTCTTCAGAAAGCCTGAATTCACAGGCAACAGCATGATGGTTAGAAAGCTTACAATGCTTCCTGTAGAATGCATCGTTCGTGGCTACATCACCGGAAGCGGCTGGGCAAGCTACCAGAAAAATGGTACCGTTTGCGGCATCACTCTTCCAGAAGGTCTGAAGGAATCAGACAAGCTTCCTGAGCCTATCTACACACCTTCAACAAAGGCTGAGATTGGCGATCATGATGAGAATATTTCATTCGAGCAGAGCATCGACGTTCTCGAGAAGTCTTTCCCTGGCAAGGGCCGCGAGTACGCTGAGAAGCTTCGTGATTACACAATCGCACTTTACAAGAAATGCGCTGACTACGCTCTCACAAAGGGCATCATCATCGCTGATACAAAGTTTGAGTTCGGTCTTGATGAGGAAGGAAATGTAGTCCTCGGCGACGAAATGCTTACTCCTGACAGCTCACGTTTCTGGCCTGCTGATGGTTATGAACCAGGTCATGGTCAGCCATCATTTGACAAGCAGTTTGCTCGTGACTGGCTCAAGTCTGACGCTAACAAGGAAGAGCCTGAAAACTGGTTCCTTCCACAGGATATCGTTGACAAGACTATCGAGAAGTACCTGCAGGCATACAAGATGCTCACAGGTAAGGATCTGTAAAATATTTTTTAAGAGTTATAAAAAGCAGGGGTGCACCGTGACGTGCACCCCTGCTTTTTATATGCTTCCTGTTATTTTTTCTTAGTCTTTGCTTTTCTGAACATAAACTTTCTCGCGATATTTATTCCAATCTTGTAATGCAGAGGTCTCAGCTTCTTGTCTGCTTCCTTCAGCTTCTCTCTGATCGGAATATTCTGCGGACAGTGCTTCTCGCATTTGCCGCAGCCTATGCACTGACTTGCAAATGCAGGCTCTCTTGTCAGTCCGACCGTCTGGGCAAACTGAAAACGTCCGTCGCTTTTGCCTTCAGTATACATCGCATTGTAGCATCTGAAGATTCCCGGGATGTCAACGCCCTTCGGACACGGCATACAATATCTGCAGCCCGTGCAGCCGACCTTCTCCCTCTCGCGGATGATCTCCTTTATCTTCTCAATAAACTCCTGATCTTCCCCGGTGAAATGTCCCGCAAATGCAGAATCCGCCGTCCGGCAGTTCTCTTCCACCATTTCCAGGCTGTTCATTCCGGACAGTACGCAGGTTACCTCCGGCTGATTATAAAGCCATCTGAAGGCCCACTCTGCCGCCGACCAGCCCTTCGGATTCTCGGAGATCATCTTCTTCGCCTTGTCCGGCAGAAGATTAACCAGCCTTCCGCCGCGGAGAGGCTCCATTATGACCACAGGAATTCCCTTTGCCGCCGCTGCACGAAGTCCGTCAACACCGGCCTGCGATATTTCATCCAGATAATTGTACTGTATCTGGCAGAAATCCCAATCATAATCATTTAAGATCTTCAGAAAGTTTTCCGTATTTCCGTGGTAGGAAAAGCCTATATTTCTGATAGCTCCGGACTTTTTCTTCTCCTCGATCCAGGCTTTGATACCGATCTTTTTCAGCTTCTCCCACATATCCACGTCAGTCAGATGATGCATCAGATAATAATCCACATAATCCGTTCTGAGTCTGGAAAGCTCCTCTGCAAAATATTTGTCTATCGCTTTTGCACTCACGATAAGATATTGTGGAAGCTTGGTCGCGATGTTGATCCTGCTGCGGATATTATTCCTTTCGATAATCTCTCCCATGGCGGCCTCGCTGCCCGGATAGATATATGCGGTGTCAAAATAATTGACTCCTTTATCAACCGCTGCCATTACTTCCTTTTCAGCTTTATCGATATCGATGGAGGCACCCTTCTTGGTGAATCTCATGCACCCATAGCCGAGAACTGATATATCGTTGCCATATTTGTCTTTTCTATACTGCATGCTG
>ONVE01000181.1 GCA_900321215.1 uncultured Eubacterium sp.
AAAATGGAGGAAGAGATTAAAGCAGTGCTTGATACGATAGTGCTGAAGGATTAAGTATTTTAAAAGGTATAAGAAGGGAGAAGGAAATGAGTCAGAAAGAAAAAGGTAAGACAAGAAAAGGCTGGAGAGAAAAGGTGCTCAGGCACTTTACGACTTTAGTGCTTATGCTTTGTGCGGTATTTGCATTTAACGCCCCGCTCATTGCAAGTGCTGAAGAAGTAAATATTTCAGCGGAAGAGATTAAAGCTTCAGAGGAGGATACAAGTGTAAATGAAGCTGCTTCATTTACGGTTTCAATTCCTGACGGAGCACTTGTCAAGGGAAGCAGCAGACAGCTGAAGATAAGCCCGGCTGATGCAAAGGTTAAAAGCTATGCGTCAAGCAACAAGGCTGTGATCAAGGTTACAACAGGTGGAAAGATCACTGCACTTAAAACCGGAAGCGCAAACATTACAGTTACTTTAACAAGCGGACAGAAGAAGGTTCTGAAGCTTACTGTCATGGCTGATAACAGCGATATGGTCGTTAATCGTACCGTGGACGGAAAGAAGGCACTGTGGCGTTTTAAAGATGGAAAGGTCTGCAAGGATAAGGGCTTTTCAACAGACGGAAGAACATGGTTTTACTGCGAAAATGGTCTCGTTTCCTCAAAAACCGGTCTTTACACCGGAACAGTAAATAAGGTTAAGGCTCTCTGGTTCTATAAAGTCGGCCGCGTAATGACAGGCTATACTGGAGGCTACAGAGTAAATGATACTACTGTATGGTTCGTACAGAGGGGTCAGGTCGATAAGACTCTCAGTGGCAACTTCTATGCAGGTGGAAAGACCTACAGAGTAAAGAATGGCAAGGTCATAAAAAGCGTAAAGGGCAAGGTAAATGCCTTCTATGGCCAGACCTTCGGGATCTCAATAGGTGAAGAGAAGAAGATCGAGAGTGAAAATGTAAAGATCACTCTTACAAATCAGTATCAAGCATCTAAATGGGTTGATGGTATAGTTTCAATCAACGGCGATGAGCACTATTTCGGCCTTGAATATGATGAAAATGAAGGAACATTTTCTGTAAGCTATGTCGAGTATATCAAGGAGGTTTCCATCACCTGTGTGAAGACTGCCGGCAGCAGATTCTATCTTAAGGTCAGCAAAGCCGCAGAAGTTAAGAAACCATTCAGGGTTAGCGGCAGAGAGACTGGCCGATATGTTACTAAGGACTTTGAATATCTTGAGTCTGAGAACCTTATAATATTCCTTCCGAAGGGAATGCATTTTAACGGAAATGTCATGGTCAAGCTTGAAGAGTACGTTGCTGCAGTTGAAAATGAAACCGGATATAAGAGGAAGGTTGTAGATTCAGATTCATATTATACAAGAATGTGCGTTCAGAAGAGCATACTCGGAACAGATATCTTCGGAGGAGTAGATCCTGATTGCAAGAAGGTTCACGTATATATCGATGTTACAGAAGATGAAAGTCCGGAGTGTGTGGCAAGCTACAAGGGCGACGATTATAACTACATTTTAATTCACGAATATGACCTTGACGTAAATAATGAAGAGTATTTTTTCTCTACATTTATTCATGAGTATACTCATTACGTGCATCTGACCAATCATGCCGGTGTATCCAATATAATAAATGAAGGCTACGCTTCATACGTCGAAGAGCTTGTAACTTCAAAATTTACAGGACTTACCGGAGATAAGCTTTATCAGGAAAGATTCTACGGATACCTTATCAAGAAGGGCAGCGTAACAGCAGCAAACGCTGAGAAGCTTTTCATAGCTGATTACAGAAGCAGCAGAAATGATGCATACAGATATGGTTGCTATTTTGTAAAATATCTGAATGACACCTACGGAAGAAAGGCGTTTAACAGCTTCTTAAAGAAGGTTACAGAAGAGCTTGAGAAGCAGCAGAAAACTAACAGCTCGATCAGAAGTCTCTCGGGCGAGCAGGTTTCAAAGCTTGTGAAGACTGCATTTTCTGAAAATGTCTTCAAGGGTTTCGCAGCATGGCTGAATAATCACCCTGAATATACCAAGGAGACGGACTACTAATATTCAAGCAGAAAAAGCACCGGCAGGACTATAGAGAAATATAGTCTGCCCGGTGTTTTTTTCTGCTGTATATGACTGAAAAAGAAAGTGCGTACGTACAACTTTATTTTACTAAAGATGTACATGCGCACTTTCTTTTTTTGGCTATAGCTTCCGACTATAGATGACGATAGATTTTTGAAATTACCCTATATCAGACAAAATAATATAGTATATGAACATAGAAATTTTTCAAATAGGAGAAAAAGAGAAGTATGAGGTGTTAAAACATGGATTTATCAATTGAATCAAAATGTATGTATGGTGACAGGGAGGGGTTAGCCGGAGAACCAACAGGTTCAATCAGTTTTCCGATATATCAGACAGCGACTTATGCACATCCTGAAGTAGGACTTAGTACAGGCTTTGATTATTCGAGACTTCAGAATCCTACAAGACAGCATTTGGAGAGAATAGTAGCATCACTTGAAAATGGAATTGATGCTCTTGGATTTTCAAGCGGTATGGCAGCGATAACTGCCCTGATGGAAATCTTTAAGCCGGGAGATCATCTGATTACAGATATTGATCTCTACGGAGGAAGCATCAGACTCTTCAACAACATCAATGAGAAGAATGGTATAACATTTTCTCATATAAACTGTGTTACAGAGGATGTTGAGAGCTACGTAAGACCAAATACGAAAGCAATATATCTGGAGACACCGACAAATCCCATGATGAATGTGATCGACATCAGAAAAATGTCTGAGATCGCAAAAAGACATGATCTTTTACTCATCGTAGATAATACGTTCTTGTCACCATATTTCCAGAATCCGTTAAATCTTGGAGCGGATATAGTTATTCACAGCGGAACAAAATTCCTTGGAGGACATAATGATACTTTGGCAGGCTTCATTGTGACCAATTCGGAAGAGATCTCAGAGAAGCTGAGATTTATCATTAAGACCGTCGGTTCGGGGCTTGCGCCATTTGACAGCTGGCTTATAACCAGAGGCATTAAAACCCTTGCGGTCAGAATGGAGAGGGCTCAGGAAAACGCCCTTGCGATAGTTAATTATCTTCTTAAGGAACCAAAGGTTAAAAATGTTTACTATCCGGGTATCGAGAATTCACCGGGCTATGAGATAAGCAAGAAGCAGGCGAGAGGCTTTGGCTCGATGATAACATTTGAACTCGAGAGTCCGCATTTAGCAAGACACATACTTAAATATACAAAGCTTATTCCTTTCGCAGAGAGTCTGGGAGGAGTTGAGACACTGCTGACATATCCATTTACGCAGACACATGCTGACGTTCCGGAAGAGATAAGAAAGGCAAATGGAATCACCGAAAGCGTGCTCAGAATGTCTGTGGGAATTGAAGCAAAGGAGGATCTGATAGCAGATCTGAAGCAGGCGATAGATTCATTTGAAGAAGAGAGTTACAGCAGAATCGCTTATGTAAGTTAAAAATATAACTCAGAGGTGCAAAATGGCAGAGAGAAATCTGAATTTTGATGAAATAATAGTGAGGAAAGGAACAGACTGTCTGAAATATGATTTTGCCGTCAGAAGAGGTAAGCCTGAGGATGTGCTTCCACTCTGGGTGGCTGACATGGATTTTCGCACTTCGTCATATATTGAAGACGCAGTCATTGAGAGAACAAAACACGGAATATTTGGATATACTGAAGTGGGGGAAAGGTATTTTAAGGCTGTTAAAGGTTGGCAGAAGAGACATCACAACTGGGATATAAGACCTGAATGGCTGATAAAAACACCGGGAGTTGTATTTGCACTTGCCATGGCGGTAAAGGCTTTTTCCGAGCCGGGCGATAAAGTGCTTATACAACAGCCTGTGTATTATCCTTTCACTGAGGTAATAGAAGATAACGGCAGAGTGAGAGTAAGTAATGACCTCTATCTCGGAGATGACAACAGATACCACATCGACTTTGAGGATTTTGAGAAGAAGATAGCAGAAAATGATATAAAGCTTTTCCTTCTCTGCAATCCGCATAATCCGTCGGGAAGAGTATTTACGAGAGAAGAGCTCGAAAGACTCGGAGATATATGCCTTAAGTATAATGTGACAGTCGTGAGTGATGAGATCCATAATGACATCATTTTCAAGGGAGAACACACAGTATTCGCTTCTATAAAGAAGGAGTTTGAGGATATTTCACTGATATGTACTTCTGCAAGCAAGACATTTAATCTTGCGGGAATGCTTATATCAAACATTTTCATCCCGAACAGGCAGCTTAGAAGAAGGTTCAGGCAGGAGGTAAATGCAGCGGGCATCAGCCAGCTGGTAACGCTTGGACTTACTGCAACCGAGGCTGCATATGATCATGGTGATGAATGGTATGAGGCAATGCTCTCATACGTTGGAAAAAATATAGAGTTTGTGAAGAAATATACAAAGGATAACCTTCCAAACGTAAATGTAATTGATGGTGAAGGCACCTATCTGTTATGGCTGGATTTCAGAAAGACCGGCATAGATACGGCGGAGCTTGACAGAAGGGTGGTATATGACGCAAAGCTCTGGCTCGATTCGGGAGCTATATTCGGAGCTTCGGGAGAAGGCTTCCAAAGAATAAATGTTGCTGCTCCGAGGGCAGTAATAAAGGAATGCCTTGACCGTATCAAAGAATACGTTATAAGGAATTGATCGATCAAACGGAAGCAAAACCGGAGAATTTGATCGGTCAGGGGTAAAAAAAAGTTCGATCAGGAGAAATAAAGAAGTAGGAGGTTTAACTGATGAAGAAGGTTTTATGTTTTGGCGATTCAAATACCTGGGGATACAATCCGAGTACCAAAGACAGATTTCCGAAGGAGATACGTTGGACCGGAATACTTCAGGGAAAGCTCGGATCGGAGGATACAAAGATAATAGAAGAAGGGCTTGTAGGCAGAACAACGGTTTATGAGGATGAGAAGAGACCGGGCCTCAGGGGTATTGATAATATTATCAAGATATTTGAATCTAAAAAGGATGTGGATATTGACGCTGTGGTACTGATGTTGGGAACAAATGACTGCAAGACGGCAAATCACACTACACCGAAGGATATCGCCGGGGGAATCGACAGATGTCTGGATATCATACTTAAGTATGTCCCTGCAGAAAAAGTGCTCCTTATCTCGCCTATCCATCTGGGCGAATATGTCTGGAAGGACGAGTACGATCCTGCATTTAACGAAAGATCCGTAAGAGTATCAAAGGGTCTCAAGAAGGAATATCAGAGGATTGCACGCAGGAGAGGAGTAAGCTTCCTTGCAGCGGCGGATTATGTATCGCCAAGCAGCAAGGATCAGGAGCATTTAAATGAAGTAGGACACAGTAAGCTTGCAGACATCATTTACAATAAGCTGGTAAATATGAATGTCTGCTGTGCCTGTTGAAAAATAAGAGGTGCTGCAGTTATAGGTTTTACCTATTGCGGATGATAGTATTTAGAAATTTTTCAAAATGAAATATTAATGATAATATATAACCATTCCAGGGGAGAGCCCTCATGTAGTATTTATAAAACAGATTTAAGGAGGAGAAGAAGATGAGTGATATTAAACAGAGCGCACTTGAACTTATTGGAGGAACTCCATTATTACAGCTTAATGGATATTCGAAGAAGAGAGAGATAACACAGGCAACAGTACTTGCCAAGCTTGAGTACCTTAACCCGGCAGGATCGGTTAAGGACCGTATCGCACTTGCGATGATAGAAGATGCAGAGCAGAAGGGAATCCTGAAGCCGGGAGCAACCATTATCGAGCCTACAAGCGGTAACACAGGAATCGGTCTTGCAGCAGTTGCAGCAGCTAAGGGATACAAGGCAATACTTACACTTCCTGACACGATGAGCGTTGAACGTAGAAATCTCCTTAAGGCATACGGTGCTGAGATCGTCCTTACAGAAGGAGCAAAGGGAATGAAGGGCGCTATCGCAAAGGCTGAGGAGCTTAACAAGGAAATCGAGGGATCACTTATCCTCGGACAGTTCATAAATGAAGCAAATCCAAAGGCTCATAAGGAAACAACAGGTCCTGAGATCTGGAAGCAGACAGACGGAAAGGTTGATATCTTTGTAGCAGGTGTTGGCACAGGCGGAACCATCACAGGCGTTGGAGAATACCTTAAGGAGCAGAATCCAAATGTTAAGGTTGTTGCTGTTGAGCCTGCAACAAGTGCGGTTCTTTCAACAGGAAAGCCGGGAGCACATAAGATCCAGGGTATCGGTGCAGGATTTGTTCCGGATGTATTAAATACAAAGGTATATGATGAGATACTTGCGATCGAGAATGAGGATGCATTTGCAGAAGGCAGAGCATTCGCAGTATCAGAGGGTATCCTCGTAGGTATATCTTCAGGAGCAGCTCTTAAGGCAGCGGAGATACTTGCAAAGAGACCTGAAAATAAGGGAAAGGTGATCGTAGCACTCCTTCCTGATTCCGGAGACAGATATTTATCAACAGCGCTTTTTAATAACTAATTATAGATAATATATGATCTCAAATAACTGACTTAAATAACCAGGGGTTGCAGAAAAAAAGGTGTTTTTGGTCCGTTTTTGCAGACCTCTGGTTTTTTGCGGTCAAAATACGATGCCGTAGCCGCTGGAAGGGCATAGGTTCACTAGGGCTGAAGTTGTTGGTTCGAATCCAACCGGTATCGCTTTACGATGATAATAAGAAAGTAGAAAGGGAATAAAAAAATGGGAGAATTAAGACAGATAGCAATTTATGGAAAAGGTGGAATCGGAAAATCCACTACAACACAGAATCTTACAGCAGGACTTGTTGAGCATGGCAAGAAGGTCATGGTTGTAGGATGTGATCCTAAGGCCGATTCTACAAGACTTCTTCTCGGAGGCCTTGCACAGAAGACAGTTCTCGATACTATCCGTGAGGAAGGCGAGGATATAGAGCTTGACAGAATCCTCAAAGAGGGTTACGGCGGAACAAGATGCGTTGAGTCAGGTGGACCTGAACCGGGTGTTGGATGTGCCGGACGAGGAATTATCACCTCTATCAACATGCTTGAAAACCTCGGAGCTTACACAGACGATCTTGATTATGTATTCTATGACGTACTTGGAGACGTTGTCTGCGGCGGTTTCGCAATGCCTATCAGAGAAGGTAAGGCAAAGGAGATTTATATAGTTGCCAGTGGAGAAATGATGGCGCTTTATGCGGCAAATAACATTTCAAAGGGTATTCAGAGATATGCAAGAACCGGTGGAGTAAGACTCGGCGGTATCATCTGCAACTCAAGAAATGTAGATAGAGAGCTTGACCTCTTAAGAGCATTCTCAAAGGAACTCGGAACAAAGCTTCTTTATTTTGTACCAAGAGACAATATCGTTCAGCATGCTGAGATCAACAAGAAGACTGTTATCGAGTACAGACCTGAATCAAATCAGGCTCAGGAGTACAGAAACCTTGCTCAGGCTGTTATAGAGAATAAGGATTTTGTAATACCTACACCAATGACTCAGGAGAGACTCGAAGAGATCCTTCTTGAGTACGGTATGATGGAACTTGCTGATGATTATAAGATCTGATGCATTTTAAGATACATTTTAAAAATTTTATAGAGGACGTAAAGGAAAGACAATAGTAGCAGTACTGCCTGATACAGGACTCGGGGATTTATTTACGCATCTGTAAAAGAGGATTATCAGGGATAGGAGTGATATAATGGCGGTCAATCTGAACAATTCAAATGTTGCAACCAGGGAAAACAGGATTGGATCGATAACGGGCTACGTAGGTACGTTAAAGGATCTTGCTGAGAAAAGTGAGTGTGGAACTCTTAAGGGGTGTTCGCGATGTTTCTCGCAGTCCAGTACATGTCTTTCCATGTGCGGACTTTCACAGCTCGCAGCAATACGTGACGTAGCGATAATCCATCATGGCCCTGCAGGTTGTTCGGTCAGCGGAGCAGGAAGCTACTATATGTCAAAGGTTATGGCGAAGAAAAGAGGCGTAACCAGCGATACAGTATATGTCGGTACCGATATGAATGAAAATGACACTATCTTCGGTTCGACAGCATCTTTAAGGAAGGTGATCCTTGAAGTAAATGAAAGATATTCACCTAAGGCGATATTTGTGTCAAGCTCATGTGCTACAGGTATCATAGGTGAGGATATCGACAGTATAGTTGATGATGTCAGAGATGAGGTTGGAGTTCCGATAGTTCCGGTACATTGCGAGGGCTTTAAATCAAGGATCTGGGCTACAGGCTTTGATATCTCGGATCATGCGGTCTTACAGGAGATCGTTAAGCCGCCGAGAGAAGGCGTAAAGACCAATAAGATCAATTTCAAGAACTTCTTCGAAAGTGCAAGACCTGAGATCATAGAGATGTTTAAGAATTTTGATCTGGATCCTGTATTTTTATACTGTAATTCAACAGTTGAGGAGCTGTCTCATCTGTCAGAGAGTCTTGCAACAACATGTATCTGCGGTACGCTCGGTAATTATCTTGGAAATGTACTTGAAGAAAAGTACGGCGTTCCTTACGTAAGAACTATCAATCAGTGCGGTATCAAGGGCTTTGAAACCTGGCTCAGAGAGATAGGCAGAGTTACGGGCCGCTCAGATAAAGTAGAAAAATATATTGAACAGGAAAGGGCTATATACATTCCGCAGATCGAAGAGGTTAAAAAGCAGCTTGAAGGACGTACAGCTGTACTTGGAATGGGTCCTGGATATACATTTGAGGTCTCAAGAGTTCTTGATGAGCTTGGTATCAAGGTTGTATGGGCTCTTGCATGGCATTATGATAAAAAATACGAAAACGGCGAGGTTCCGCCTTCAATGAAATATCTTCTTGAAAATGATATTGATTTCGAGACGAGCGTAGCCGATCAGCAGAACTATGAGGTTATGAACATACTTCATAAGTATAATCCGGATCTGTATTTCTCACGTCATCCGGGTTCTACCGTGTGGGCTATCAAGAACGGAACACCGGCAGTATATGTTGCTGATGAATATACAATGTTCGGATATAAGCATACTCTTGAATTTGCCAAGAGTATACTTGATGCTATAAATAACAGGAGTTTTGAAGAGAATCTGGCCAGAAGATCAAAGCTTCCTTACACAGACTGGTGGTATAAGCAGAATGTGGATACGTTTTTGGAGGAGGCGAAGTAATGGCTAAATTATTGGATAAACAAAGATATAAATGTGCACTTGGTGCAATGCAGAGCGTTCAGGCGATCACACGCGCACTGCCTATACTTCACGCGGGTCCGGGATGTGCCCAGAAGCTTTCGGAGGGAATAGGAAGCTCAGGATATTTCTCACCAAACATTTTCCCGTGTACAAGTATAAATGAGAAGGATGTTGTATTCGGCGGAACAAAGAAGCTTGAATCAACTATAGAAAATGCTCTTAAGGTGATCGATGCAGATCTTTATGTGGTGCTTACCGGATGTATTCCGGAGATAGTAGGAGATGATTCGGGGGAGGTCGTATCAAGATTTGAGGAAAGCGAAAAGCCTGTTATCTATGCACCTACAGCAGGTTTTAAGGGTAATAACTTTAAAGGTCATGAGCAGGTTGTAAATGCCATCATAGACCAGTATCTTAAGAAATCGGATAAGAAGCAGAAGGGACTTGTAAATATATGGGCAGACGTTCCTTATCAGGATCTCTTCTGGCTGGGAAATCTGAGAGAGCTTGAGAAGCTTGTGGCAGAGCTCGGACTTACACCGAATACGATCTTCGGCTATAATAGAGGCATTGAAAATATCAATAAGATTCCTGAGGCAGAGTTTAATCTTCTTGTGTCGCCATGGGTCGGTCTTTCAAGTGTTAAGAAGCTGGAGAAGAAGTTCGGTACACCGTATCTGCACTATAAGACACTTCCGATCGGTGCGACAGAGACCAGTAAATTCCTTAGGGAAGTAGGTAAATTTACAGGAGTGGAAGAGGCTAAGGTTGAAGCGGTCATCAAAGAGCATGAGGATTATTTCTACTACCTTATCGAAAGATACGCAGACCTTTTCCTGGAGAACCGTGTTATCAATAAGCAGTTCACCGTGGTTGCTGATGCACAGTATTCACTTGCAATCACAAAGTTCCTTGTAAATGACATCGGACTTACTCCGGCGAAGCAGTTTGTGGTTGATGATACACCTGCAAACTATCGCGAAAGCATAGCTGAGGAATTTAAAAAGCTCAACTTTAATATTGAAGCGGATGTTTCATTTGAAACAGACGGATATAAGATACATGAAGAGATTAAGAATCATGATTACCATGGCTATCCGCTTGTTCTCGGAGGTTACTACGAGAAGGAGATCACGGAAAGTCTTAACGGTAACTTCATCAATATATCATGGCCTGTACAGGATAGGGTGGTATTTGACAACTTTTATGCAGGATATGCCGGCGGCATACGTCTCCTCGAGGATATCTACACTGTGGCAGTTTCAAGGTTTAACTGATAAGACTTTTTGAGTCTTAAAGTTTTCCGGTGACTGATATAAAAAATAAATGGTTTTATGGACCGGCAGGGCTTTCCCTGCCGGTTTTTCTTTACTGCGTCATAATTTTAAAATGGATTTAAATGCACCTCTAGACCTTTACTTTGAAGAGTATAAATGATAGAATATTGCTATACATTTCGACGATTTATGGGAAGTTTGCATCGTCGGAAAAGAGAGCATTGGGAGGTGGCGTTTTGAACGAAAAATTAAATAACTGGATTAACTGGATACTGTATGATGAACTTATCGATGGCAAGATAAATGCACCAAAGCATCTTCTTGGCATACATGATTACGGAAACGGACAGGTTATCACCTGTTATAAGCCTCATTCAGCATCGGTTTCTATAAAAGCACCATCCGGAAAGACAAGCTTTCCTATGGAAAAGGTGAGTGAAGAGGGGTTCTACGGAATATATTTCCCAAATAAAAAATTCAAAGGCAATAAGTACCGCTTTGTAACAGAATATTATGATGGAACAACTGTTGTTTCAGCAGATTGCTACAGCTTTGAAGGACTTTTTACTGACTATGATGCATATCTTTTTGCAGAAGGCAAGAACTATGACATTTATAACAAAATGGGTGCCCACCCGATGACGATCGACGGTGTGAAGGGAACTTATTTTGCAGTATGGGCGCCTGATGCAAGACGTGTTTCGGTTGTCGGCGACTTCAATATGTGGGACGGACAGCTGAATCCGATGCAGATACACAGTGCATCCGGCGTGTATGAACTGTTCATTCCTGATGTAAACCCGGGAGCAGTTTACAAGTATCAGATCCTTACAAGATACGGTGAGATTCTTTATAAGGCAGACCCTTACGGAAACTATGATCAGGTAAGACCGGATAATGCAAATATCGTTGCTGATTTAAATGAATATAAATGGAAAGACGAAAAATGGATGGCTGACAGAGCCAAGGTTGACAGAGTTTCAAGAACCAAGAAACCAATGTCGATCTATGAGTGCCATCTCGGGTCATGGAAGAAGAGAGATGAGAATTCTGATTTCGGCTTCTACAATTACCGCGAGCTTGCAAAGATGCTCGGAGATTATCTTACAGAGATGGGCTATACACATGTTGAGCTTATCGGTATAGCTGAGTATCCGTTTGACGGATCGTGGGGCTATCAGGTAACCAACTATTATGCACCGACATCAAGATACGGCGAGCCTACGGACTTCATGTATTTCGTTGACTACATGCATTCAAAGGGTATCAGCGTAATCCTTGACTGGGTACCTGCTCATTTCCCTAGAGACGCTCACGGACTTGGACGTTTCGACGGAATGCCGCTTTATGAAAATGCAGATCCAAGAAAGGGAGAGCATCCTGACTGGGGCACATACATTTTCGATTACGGCAGAAATGAAGTAGCCAACTTCCTTACATCAAATGCACTTTTCTGGGTAGAGAAGTACCATGTTGACGGACTTCGTGTGGATGCGGTCGCATCAATGCTTTACCTTGATTACGGTAAGCAGGACGGCCAGTGGGTAGCCAACAAGAACGGCGGCAAGGAGAATCTTGAGGCGATAGAGCTCCTGCAGAATATCAATACTCTTATGGAAGAGAGAAATCCGGGCGCTTATCTTATCGCTGAGGAATCTACAGCATGGCCGGGAGTTACTGCTCCTGCATCTATGCAGGGACTGGGCTTCCTCTTTAAGTGGAACATGGGATGGATGAACGATTTCCTTGAATATATGAAGCTTGATCCGTATTTCAAGAAATTCAATCATAACAGACTGACATTTTCACTTTCCTATGCATATGCTGAGAATTACATCCTTGTTATCTCTCATGATGAGGTTGTTCATCTTAAGTGTTCAATGCTCGGAAAGATGCCGGGACTTGAATTTGATAAATTTGCAAACTTACGTACAGCATACGGATTTATGCTGGGACATCCGGGCAAGAAGCTGCTCTTCATGGGTCAGGAATTTGGACAGCAGCGTGAGTGGAGCGAGGCGAGAAGTCTTGACTGGTTCCTTCTGGATAATCCTCTTCACAAGGGTGTTCAGGAGTACGTTAAGGAACTTAATCATCTTTATACAAAGTATGATGCATTTTACTATAATGATAACGAGGTCATGGGCTTTGAGTGGATCAAGGTTGATGATGCGGATTCGGGCATAGTAACATTTGTAAGAAGAGGCAAGAGCTCAAAGGATCAGATAATGGTGATCTGCAACTTTGTTCCTGTTGAGAGAAAGGATTACCGTATCGGAGTTCCATGTCTTACAGAATATAAAGAGATACTTAACTCTGATGATGAGAAGTTCGGAGGACTAGGCAGAACCAATAAGGGTAAGAAGCTTGTTGCCGAGAAGGCACCGTGTGACAGATCGGACGTATCTATGGTGCTTGACATTCCACCGCTTTCTACGATCATTCTTAAGTATGATTACAAATAAAGCTTCTGAGTAAGCTTCCGTAACTTATAATTATTGTTATTTATGGGGGTATAAGCTATGGAATTTATTAATGAGAAAAATATCAAGATAGGCAAAAGAAATTTTATACTGGCACTTATACTTCTTCTGATCACGAACGTACTTATGGGCCTTACTCTTACGGCTATTTCGAAGAAGGCACTTCGTGAGCAGATAGAAGAAAGAATGCTTGATGTGGTTAAATCTGCTGCGCATATGCTT
>ONVE01000004.1 GCA_900321215.1 uncultured Eubacterium sp.
GCAAAATGCAGAGGAATGAACGCACTCCTCTGCATATAATTCTATACAAGAATATTAATTTAGTCTATACGAATTATTTTGGAAAAATACCATTATAATTCTAGATAATAGCTTCCTTCATGCTCTTAACATACTCAAAAAGCTTCTCAGGAGCATTCTTACCCTCTGCAGCAACTATCTTCACCATGGCAGAACCAACGATAACTCCATCAGCAACTCCTGCCATCTTCTTTGCCTGCTCAGGTGTGCTGATACCGAAACCGATAGCAGCTGGAACATCAGTATTCTCCTTGATAACCTTTACCATAGATCCGATATCTGTATTTATCTCAGATCTTACGCCTGTTACACCCAGTGAAGAAACAACATAGATAAAGCCCTTTGCTTCCTCTGCGATCATCTTGATCCTCTGATCTGATGTAGGTGCGATCATGGAAATGATGTCAAGACCGTACTTTTCAGCTGTTTCAAGAAGCTCACCCTTCTCTTCGTATGGCATATCCGGAACTATAGCTCCGTCAGCGCCTGCCTCGGCAGCCTTCTTGAAGAACTTGTCAGCGCCGTAATGGAAGATCGGATTGATGTATGACATGAATACTATAGGAATATCTGTTTCTTTTCTAAGCTCCTTAACCAGATCAAATACCTTGTCAGTTGTCATTCCGCTCGAAAGCGCTCTGATATCAGCCTCCTGAATGACCGGTCCCTCTGCTATAGGATCAGAAAATGGTATACCAACCTCGATCAGGTCTGCTCCTCCTCTTACAACAGCTCTAAAGCATTCCAGACTTGTCTCGAAATCCGGATCACCTGCTGTAAGAAATGCTATAAATGCTTTTTTATTTTCAAATGCCTTGTAAATATTACTCATTTTGTCATCCCTTTCTAACTTTGATCTGCTGGATCAGTTTTTCTATCTTTGCCTCAGACTTTACGCCTGTGGATTCCTCTACTCCGGTCATCACATCTATCATGTCCGGACTAAGGTCATTTATGATGCTCTTAACATTTTCTGCTGTGATACCGCCTGCTGCCATCACAGGAATATCAACCGCTTCTTTTACTTCATTATAAAGCTTTTCATCAAGCTTCGCACTGCTTCCGGCTGCATTTTCCGCTCCTCTTGCATCAACAAGGATTATCCCTGCTCCGCTTTCTGCGAAGGCAGCCGCTGCAGCTGAAGGCTCTTCATTTCCGCTCTGCCTTATTCTTTCGGCCGCATCATTCGGAACGGTTTTGATCACCACCGTTTTGGAAGCACCCTTTCTCCCGGTCACTTCTCTGATGATCCTGCAATCTTCTTTATAATGCATCTGCAGATAATCAGGTTCAAGCTCTTCGATAAGTCCGGAGAGCTTATCACTGTCTCCTCCTGAAACGATGCAGCATTTTGCAGAAGAACCGTATCTTTCTCTTGTCTCTCTGAAGAAAGTAATCAGCTCCTTAGTTCTCTTTCTATCCATGTTCCAGGGAACCTCTACAGGATATTCAGTTACAAAGCCTACTATATCCACGCCATTTCTGATGCAGCTCTCAACATCCTTCTCGCGCATCAGCCCGCAGATCTTGATCTTAATATCATTCATAATATATTTCACTCAGAAAATGAAAGCTTTTTATAATAGCCGGCCGGATCCTCAGCCTTCCAGATGGCTGTTCCGACAAGGGCCGCATCCGCTCCGCAGCTTACAGCAGTCCTTACATCCTCCGGAGTAAGTATACCGCTTTCGCTGACCAGAACCACGTCCGGTCTTTCCTCCTTAAGCTTTCTCACTTCCTCCAGCATATTACTGATGGTTTCTACAGTTCCTCCGTCCTTCTCAAGCTGGAGGATATTACGGTTATTTATACCGATAAGCTTTGCGCCAAGCTCCTTCGCAAATGCCAGTTCCTCCGGCGTATGAGTTTCAACGAAAGGCTCAATGCCGCGTTCCAGACAATAAGAATAACACATTCTCATCGTTTCTTCATTCATTACCGCACACATAAGAAGCACTGCGCTTGCGCCGCACCTGATGGATATATCGATCTCATCCTTTGATCTGATAAAATCCTTTCGAAGCACCGGAATGCTTACCTCTGCCGTGATCCTCTCAAGAAGATCTATCGAACCTCCGAAGTCCCCCGGTTCGGTAACTACGGAGATGGCAGGTGCTCCGGCCTCCTCCATCATCTTAGCTGATGATGGTGCGTCTGCGATATCTATAAGCCTTCCCTCGCCCGGAGAGATACATTTTATATCCGCTATAACAGGTATAGCCTTCCCGGACATTTTCTTATTGATCAGGCTCTCTGAAAATAAAATCTTACTCATGCTGTCGTAAAATCCTTATCGTAAAAGTAATTTATTTTGCAAACTTATTTGATTCTTCAACAAGCTCATTAAGCTTCTTTAATGCAGCGCCGCTCTCGATGATCTCTCTTGCAAGAGCAATACCCTCTTCAAAGTTCTCAGCCTTTCCGCCGACAACAAGTGCGCCTGATGCATTAAGGATTATAGCATCCTTCTTAGGTCCTGTGATCTCACCGTTAAATACGCCCTTTATAGTTGCAGCGTTCTCTTCAGGTGTACCTGTCTTGATATCCTCAAGAGTGCAGCTCTTAAGTCCGAAATCTTCAGGTGCTATAGTATATTTAAGGATCTCTCCGTCCTTAAGCTCGTAGATCTTAGTCTTTCCGAGAAGAGAAATCTCATCAAGTCCGTCTTCACCGTATACAAACATAGCCTTTGTATAGCCGATACGTCTTGCAACCTCAGAAACTGTCTCAAGAAGCTCAGGCTTATAAACGCCAAGAAGATGTCTTGGTGCAAATGCAGGATTGATGAGCGGTCCGATGATAGTATAGAAGATAGTCTTGATACCAAGCTCACTTTCCGGTGGAAGAACCTTGCCCATAACCGGATGGAAAAGCGGTGCATAGATAAATGCTATTCCGATCTTCTCGATAAGCTGTGCTGCCTGATCCTTGTCAAGATTGATATTTACTCCAAGTGCTTCAAGTACGTCTGCACTACCTGAAAGTGAAGATATTGATCTGCTTCCGTGCTTTGCTATAGGAATTCCTGCAGCAGCTGCTACTAGAGCTGTTGCTGTTGAAATGTTGAATGTGCTGAGTCCTCCGCCGGTTCCGCAGGTATCCATCATTTCTGCTTCTACATTTGCCTTAATAGGAACGCAGTTTGCACGCATAGCATTTGCAAATGCAGCAAGCTCCTCAACGCTTGTACCCTTCATAAGAAGTCCAACCTGAAAACCTGCTATCTGAACGGGTGTAACCTCATCTGCTGCAACCGCACCGATAAACTCTGAAATCTCTTCCGGTGTAAGTGTCTCTTTATTTGTAACCTTTGCTAAAATATCCTTATACATAATACTTCTTTCCTTTCTGTACCTTAAATACCTTCCCTGCATGTTTATAAGCTTTCATTTACATGCTTCTTTAATATTCCCAATGATCCTTCCGGAAAATCCTACTCATAAATGTTAATTCCGCGATAACGTGCGATTGCTGCAACGTCCTTATCTCCACGTCCTGAGATCGTACATACGATGATGCTGTCCTTTGGCATAGTCGGTGCAATCTTCATAACATGTGCAACCGCATGGCTGCTCTCGATAGCCGGTATAATACCTTCAGTCTTTGAAAGATACTCAAATGCACATACCGCTTCTTCATCAGTAATTGGAACATACTGTGCTCTTCCTGTCTCTGCAAGGTATGCATGCTCAGGTCCGATGCCTGGATAATCAAGTCCTGCTGATATTGAATATACAGGAGCGATCTGTCCGTATTCATCCTGACAGAAGAGTGACTTCATACCGTGGAAGATACCGATAGAACCATTTGCCATAGTTGCTGCGTTCTTAGGATTATCAACGCCAAGTCCGGCTGCCTCACAACCGATAAGCTTTACGCCTTCATCCTTGATATATTCATAGAAGGAACCGATTGCATTGCTTCCGCCGCCTACACAGGCAACTACTGCATCCGGAAGCCTTCCCTCAGCCTCAAGTATCTGAGCTCTGCTTTCCTTACTGATTATTGACTGGAAATCTCTTACTATAGTTGGAAATGGATGAGGACCCATTACAGAACCAAGTACATAAAGTGTATCATCAACTCTCTTGGTCCACTCTCTCATGGTCTCATTTACAGCATCCTTAAGAACCTTTGTACCTGTTGTAACCGGATGTACCTTTGCTCCGAGAAGCTCCATTCTGAATACATTGAGCGCCTGTCTCTTAGTATCCTCTTCACCCATGAATATCTCACATTCCATATCCATAAGTGCTGCAGCTGTTGCTGTCGCAACTCCGTGCTGTCCGGCTCCTGTCTCAGCGATTACTCTTGTCTTACCCATTTTCTTGGCAAGAAGAACCTGTCCGAGAACGTTATTGATCTTATGTGATCCTGTATGATTCAGATCCTCTCTCTTAAGATAGATCTTAGCTCCGCCCAGATCCTTAGTCATCTTCTCAGCATAATAAAGTAACGATGGACGACCTGCATATTCACGATTAAGCTTATCAAGCTCTGCTACAAATTCAGGATCATTTTTATAATGCTCATATGCTTCTTCCAGTTTTTTGATCTCGTTCATGAGAGTTTCCGGAATATACTGACCTCCAAACTCACCAAATCTTCCTTTACTCATTCCTTCTTCATCCTTTCCTTAATACAAAATAAAAAGTCCTCAAACTGAATAACTTATCAGTTTAAGGACGATAAAATCGCGGTGCCACCTTATTTCAGCCTGCCTCATCCATACTTTCTACCGCCTTATCCCCGGTAGCCGGTACAGATAAAACCTACTGCACTCTGTCGGGATACCATCATATCCCCAGCGATTAACGCTCGCTCACGTAACATGCTACTCTCTTCAAAATCCGAAATGACTTTTAAGATTTCACTGCTCCCTCGGTGGTCCATTTGATGAACTGTTACAACGAATCTCACAGCCCCACAGTCAGAAAAGAAAACTGCTTCGGATTCGATCTCTGGGTGCACATCTTTCACCGTTATCTCCACGTCGTTGGTTTAAAATCTTATTCAACTAATGTGAATTATACATTATTTTTTAAACATGTCAATAATTTTATTTTTTTCATTCATCATCTGATCCATCCAGAATCAATCTGTATGGCGCTCTCAGATATCATTCTTATGCGCCGTCTGATCGTCTCGTATTTGCCAGCTTCTACACTATCCAAGTCTCTCAAGCCTTACCTTGCAGAGTTTATGATAGAGCACATAAGAAATGACAGTAAGCAGAAGAAATGCAGCCGGATTCATCAGATTTCTGTACTCCTCAGGTATTACCATTGCACCTGACGCCATTATTAGTACCGGAAATATCAGAAGAAAGCTTAAGCCGCTTGCTGCACTCTGCTTTACAACCTCAGTCTCGGATTCCCATTTGAATTTAGGGAATTTAATATTTAACATAAGGCCCAGCAGAGCCGAATAAACTATAGTTACAAGAGGAATAAGTATAAGCCACAGCCTCTCCAACAGGCTTACCCTTACCGTAAAAAGCATTATCAACTCTACCAGCCCGAAAAACGGTGCAAGGACCAAAAGATTAAAGATTACCTTTGCACTCAGCACTGTTTTTGATGATACCGGCAGACTCTTCGGTATCCACCAGTTTTTTCCTTCAAGGGATACTGACGATGCAGAGATAGCTACAAATGATAAGACCGGTCCTATAATATATGGTATTCCTGCTGCAAGATTTGCAGATAATGTTGTCCCCTGTAAAGCAATTGGCTTATGTATATCTATAAATGCCGCAGCAACCGACATAGCTATCGCAATTACCGGTCCCACAAGCGTATTGGATATATATACTCCGGATGAAAAATACCTTGCTGCTTCCTTTTTCAAAAGAGCCTTCATTACGGAGTTCTCCTTCATAGCTTCCAGCTGATACTCTCTATGCTTTGAAGAAGTAAAAAGCTTTGCTGAAATTATGAAGAATTTTCTTCCGATAACTGCGACTGTCACTGCAAAAGAAGCTATCGAAACAAATACGTACAGTAATATTCCCGGTATATCAGTTTCTGCAAATGCTTTACTTGCAGCCTTTAAAGGCGGCAGCGCTTCTTCAGTATAAATAATGCTGCTTCTCACAGTCTCGTAAAGCTTCTCTCTGGCAGCGTCAGATATCTCAGACTTTCCACCCTGCATGCCTGTATTAGACATTATCACAGAATATAAGACGAACATTCCAAGCACAACTACGATCATTAAGATTACCTCAGTAAGTATCTTATGACGATTTTTTGCTATGATCGATGCAAAAAATATGCCTATCCAGGCAGAAAAAACCACCGGCAGTATCGGACAGATCAGGAGCACCGGCAGTAATGTGATAAAAAA
>ONVE01000101.1 GCA_900321215.1 uncultured Eubacterium sp.
ATCAGGATACATACAGAATCCAGAAAGGACTGATCATATGGCTACTATGAAGGATATAGCCGACCGGCTCGGAATATCTCTCGGAACCGTCAGCAAGGGACTGAATGACGGTAAAGACATCAGCGATGAGCTGAGAAAGACAATACTTGATACTGCCGTTGAGATGGGTTACACCAACAGAAAAGCACTTAAGATAAACCGCAGAAAGATTGCTCTCTTCGTTGAAAATATGGATTACGAGGAGAAGGACTCCTTCGGATATGATATAGTAATGGGATTTCAGAAGGCTTCATTCAGTGAGAAATGGAACTTTTCGGTCATTGCCCTTACTCATCAGTTCCAGACAGAGAATAAATATGAGAACTGGATGCTGCAGGAGGGCTACAGCGGTGCATTCTTCATCGGGCTCTCTCTCGACGATCCATGGACCGAACAGCTTAAGACTACAAGCATCCCAACGGTACTGCTTGACAATTCTATAGAAAAGAATCCATCGGTAAGCTATGTTGGCACCGATTCCGACGATGGTATAGATGAAGCGATCCGATATCTTGCATCTCTCGGTCACGAGAAGATTGCATTTCTGAACGGCTCTGCCGGCTCGGTCATCTCGGACAACCGTATGGCTGCCTACCTTAACAGTATGGCAAGATATAAGCTTACCGTTGATCCAAACCTTGCGGTTTATGGATATTTTGTTGCAGACTGTGCACCTTACCATGTTCCGGGCTTTATCGAGCGCGGCGCCACAGCCATCCTCTGTGGAAATGACCTTATCGCCTCAGGCGTTATAAAATCCTGCACAGAATACGGTCTGTCGGTTCCGGAGGATATAAGCGTCATCGGTTTTGATGACATACCTCTCGCAAGCCTCATCACTCCTGCCCTTACAACTATCAGGCAGAGCAGGACCGGTCTCGGCAAATGCGCATACTTTACATTATATTCTCTTATAAATGGAGTTCCGATCAGTAAGAGTCTTCTCCGACCGGAATTCATAAAGCGTGAAAGCGTTGCGATAGCAAAGCCTCGTGTGGCAATGCGAAGAGAAAATGATCCGGACTCAGTAATGTTCGTCAACCCTGAGCTCTACAGTCATTTTTCCAGAGGACTTGGTTAATCACAAAATGATAAGCTCCGTCACAAAGACAGCTATACACGCAACTGCCGCTACAACAAGGAGCGATTTATATTTAAGTGAAACGAGTGCAGCCGCTGCTATACCAACCACTCCAGATATCACATCTCTGGTCGCGTAGAACGCCGCAGGAACTGTCATGGCAGCGAGCACTGCATAAGGTATATAGTATAAAAATGATCTGACGTATTTATTCGTCAGTTTTCTGTTTACCAGAACGAAAGGCACAACCCTGATCAGGTATGTCGATACGGCTATCACAGCAAGGTATATTAAAAATGTATTTATCTCCATTATTCTTCATCCCCGATCGGTTTTAATATGGCCATGATAAGCGCCGCAGCAACTGCAGAAACACTTATCGCAATACCGGCAGAAACCTTCTTAAGTACCGGCGCATAATAGAAGAGACAGCTTATCAGTACAGCTATCAGAGAAGCCCAGAGAACATTTCTGCTCTTCTTTGCCTCCGGAACAACAATCGCAACAAACATACCATAGATCGCAAGTCCCATGGCACTCATTACAGCCGCATTCAGGACATTTCCCAGCAGGGCTCCCGCAAGGGTTCCCAGCGTCCAGCCTATATAAGGTATGACTGAGAGTCCGCAGAAAAATGCAGCAGTAACGCTTTCTCTGGTTGATGCAACAGCGAATATCTCATCTGTCATAAAGAATCCCAGACCGAGTTTTTTAGTTGTATTAAATCTGCTGTCCAGCTTCTGTGATAACGAAATGGACATAAATGAATATCTGATATTGATGGTTAACTGTGACAAAAGTGTTGAGAAGATCGAGCCGCCCGCTGACATTATGTTAACTCCCGCCAGCTGTCCGGCCGATGTAACCACAAGCATTGAAATAATCACGGCCTGCCACCAGTACAGACCTCTCGCAACAGCAAAAATGCCGAAGCCCGTCGAAACCGAAAGATAACCAAGACCTATCGGAATGCCGGACTTCAGGCCTTCCTTAAATTCACTCATTTTCTCGTTGTCCTTACATATTATAATCATCCGTGAAGAAATGCTTCACACCATCCTTCTTGTATCCGATCACGGTGTTCAGATTTACATTCTCCACGCTTTTGAAAATATTCCCCTCAACAAACGGATTAACCTTCTTCATATCCGCGATAAGCTCTTTAATCTCCTGCCTCTTGGAATAATGAGGATCGTTCTCACTCTGATTCTTACTCATTTCCGTAAATCTGCAGGCGCACTGAAGAAAATGAAGCTTATTATAATCTCTCCACCATTTGATATTATCTTCTCTGATGAGATACATCGGTCTTATCAGCTCCATACCCGGAAAATTCGTGCTGTGCAGCTTTGGCATCATAGTCTGTATCTGTCCGCCGTACAGCATTCCCATAAGTATCGTCTCGATAACATCATCATAATGATGGCCGAGAGCTATCTTGTTGCAGCCCAGCTCCTTTGCGTTGCTGTAGAGATATCCCCTGCGCATCCTTGCACAGAGATAACACGGTGATTTTTCAACAGTAAATACACTATTGAATATGTCGGAAGCAAATACCCTTATCGGAATGCCCATCATTCTCGCATTGCTCTCTATCAGCTTCCTGTTAACCTCCGAATATCCCGGATCCATAACAAGAAATGACAGCTCGAAAGGTATCTTTCCATGTCTCTTCAGCTCCTGGAAAAGCTTGGCCATGAGCATGGAATCCTTGCCTCCGGAGATACAAACCGCCACATGATCTCCCGGCTGCAGCATATCATAAGTATTAATAGCCCTTGCAAATGGAGTGAAAAGCTGCTTATGGAATTTCTTCCGTATGCTCTTCTCAATCTCCTCGCGGCGTTCTGCCGCATTTCCGGCATTTTCCTCTTCAACCACTGAATTTACAAGCCAGTTGTGATAGCCACCGACAAGAAAATATGCATCATATCCTCTTTCACAAAGCGCTTCCGCTGCCTCCGGACTCTCCGCTCCTCTTGTGCAGTAAACGATCTGCTTCTTTGAGCGGTCAAGGTGTATGCCTCTTATCGAGATATCGCAGCTTTCTACAAGCATCATTTCCCGAATGATCAGCTCCTTCGGGATATTTACTGCGCCCGGGATCAGCCCGTACTCTGCGGATTCAGCTCCTCTGATATCGATAAGCTGAACTCCCGCCTTATTCAGTTTGTTAAATTCTTCAAGTGAAATGCCTTTAGTTTCCATATTATCTGTTAAATAATCCTGTAATACTGCCTGTTATACTACCCACGCATGATAGTTCTGCAGATTTCGTCTCCCATATTTGCAAAATAATAGCAGTCATCCATTTCTCTGTCAACCTGAACTCTGTCACGATAGTTGAGAGGTGGATAATAATCAAGGAAACGGCTTAAATCCTCTAATGCGTCAAGTCTGTAGCTTCTGTCCATTTTCGGTCCTGCAGTATGAACCTTCAGACTTCTGCCATTCAGCTGGCATCTGTGTTCATGTGCGTAAGGATGATTTGTAACTATCTTTACATAGAATGTAAATGAATGCTCATATCTCGGCGGATCATAAGAAACTCTCTGACCATCCCTCATCATCTTCTCTTCACTAGATGAGTACGAAATATCAAGCTTCATTTCATTTACCTGATCAAAATAAATGATATCCGGATTCTGTGCATAAAGATCCACATTACTGCGAGGAAGCACAACAAATCTTCTGTTCTGCTGATCTATCAGGAAAAGCGAGCTGTCCTCTCCCATTGTTACTGTCTCGTGGAAATCCTTAAGTTCTTCTCTGTTCTGCTCTCTATATTCGATCTGCTCTCTGATCTCCTCAACTGTACTGTGCTTTCTGTCAGTAAACCATGGTGAAAGCTTCTTAACGCACTCCTTGCAGCAGTTACCATTTTCAAGCTTTTTGTTTCCCAGCAAGCCGATCTCGCCGCCGCAGATATCACACTGCTTTTTCTCGAATGCCCCCGCAATCTTGTCAAAAAATCCCATAATACTAAATACCTCCGTTTTATTCCTTAAAATGCTTTCTGTTTGCTGTCAATCGCATGTATTATAACATCATTCATACAATCGGCTCAATTGTTATTTTTCCAAAACTGTCTAAACTGATATTTTACATTATTCTTTCGGAAAATGCATTAAAAATGGCCGCCCATTTAAGGGCGGCCGAAAACTATCATTAATTATCTATCCAGTTTTTTCTTTCTGAAATAAACCATCATAAGTCCGGCAGCACTCACAACCATCATCATGATTGAGAATCCTAATAATGAATCCTCTCCGGTCTTTACATTATCATCCGTATTATCTGTTGTAACCTTCGGATCATTACTTCCGGTATCTCCACCATCTGTAACATCCTCCTGGTCACCATCAGTCTTCACATCAGTTCCTTCGCCATCACCTGGATTATCCGGCTCAGAAGGATCTACCGGATCCTTTGGATCTGTTGGATCATCTGGATCATCTGGATCGTCCGGATCATCTGGATTGTCTGGATTGTCTGGATTGTCCGGGTCATCCGGGTCATCTGGATCGTCCGGGTCATCCGGGTCATCCGGGTCATCTGGATTGTCTGGATCGTCCGGGTCATCCGGGTCATCTGGATTGTCCGGATCATCTGGATTGTCCGGATCATCTGGATTGTCTGGATCATATGGATTGTCCGGATCGTCCGGGTCATTCTGCTTCTCGATCACTTTAACCGTATGAGCTCCGTAACCATCTATGAAATTAACTGTAAATTCAACATTTCCGAGATCAAAGCCTTTCATATACTTTGAACTGAGAGTGATTACTGTTGAACCATCTGTTA
>ONVE01000102.1 GCA_900321215.1 uncultured Eubacterium sp.
GCCGACCTCTGTGTTGTATCCATTTTCCAGACCCATGATAAAATCATGACAGCCTGTTGCTTTGGCAGCATTTATTACATCCTCGTCAGTTGCTCCTTCTCTGCCGAGACGAATATTCTCCATGATCGTCATATCGAAGAGATAGTTATCCTGTGCAACGTAAGCGATCTGCCCCATATAATAATCCAGCGGTAATTTCTTTATATCTACACCTCCGTATGTAATCATGCCCGAGTCCGGATCCCAGAGGGAATCAATCAGTCTTGCAATCGTACTCTTACCCGAGCCTGACGGTCCCACAAAGGCGTTAACTTCGCCCTGCTTTATCTCCATGTCTATACCATGCAGAACCTCTTTATCCTTGTAAGTAAAATGAACATCCTTCAGACATATATCGGAGCCCTCCGGCTTTTCACCGAGCACTGCAGGCCTCACCATATCATCTCTTTCAAGAATCTCGATAGCCTCACCGAAGATAGTTTTGATCTTAGCTATATCGTCCATATAAGAAAATGCAACAACCAGCGGTGTGATAAGTCCTGCCGACAATATGATGCAGGTGATAAAATTCGCTGCAGACAGGCTTCCGTTTTTAACCAGCAGAAGTCCTACGGGCAGAACGCCGAGGAAGGTTGCAGGCATAAAAGAAAGTGTTCCGCACTGCCACCAGATACATTTTCTCATCCAGTTTATGAAGCAGTCAGCACCCTCTCTTGCAGCATTAACAAACTTCTCGTATGAGCTTCCGGTCTTGCCGAAAGCCTTTATAACCTCGATACCGTTTATGTATTCAACTGCCGTATCGTTTAGATATTTCGTCTTACGAATGGTAACTTCAAACTCGCCCTTACTCTTGATCATCATTACCGTTGCAAATATAACTCCGATCACCGCGGATATAAGATTGGCAAGTCCCATACGCCAGTCGATCGTAAGAAGATAAACAAACATGACGATTGGAAGAAGTATATTTGCGGTAAACTCCGGTATGATATGTGCAAGTGTTGTTTCCATGGAATCCACTCGTTCAACAATGATATTCTTGTAGCTACCACTGTTGTCATCCAGCACCGAACCGAGCGGAATCCTTGAAAGCTTATCGCAGAGCTGTACTCTTATGCCTCCGAGTACATTGAAGGTTGCAACGTGCGACAATGTAGTCGAGAGATTGTGCAGGAGTATTCTTACTACCCAGAACAGTCCCATAAACATCACCTGCTTCAAGTAATAACTCTTGTCATCATTACCCTTCAGCAGCTCTTTAACAACATCCGCGATCAGCAGATATGGCCCGAAGGAAGCCGCAACACCGAGTATGGCCAGCGTAACGCTTCCTCCGTAATAACTCTTCTTCCTCCCGGCGAATTCCATGATCCAGGAGGCAATTCCTCTTTTCTTCATAAATCTATATCTTCCTTTCTTTATGATTTATATTTACTAGTGCATTGCACCAATCTCCTTTTTTATGATTGCCATGACTGGTATTATCTTTTTGTTAGCCTTATCTATTTTGTGTTATATATATCTAACCTCATAGCCAAATTATTGCCCCGATCGAACGGGGCAGATAATTATTATATATAATCTGTTATAAACCAAAAAGTGTTATCCATGAATTACCGTAAAACTCTTCCATTGTATGCGCATAATGCATAGCTTCTTCTCTGGAAAAATCATGTACCACAGCCTGAAAAAGCGCTTCAACATATGCCGTAAGCAGGAGGTGAAATTCTTTCTGATTAACTTCCTTTACAGGAAATCCTTTTTCCTTCAGTTCATTGATGTACCGGAGTGTAACATTTTCTTCCAGCTTTGCGATATCATGCGTAAAGCTCTCGTATTTTGTACCATGTGACTTGCATATAAGAAGCTTAAACTCATCCAGATGGTCATAAATAAACTCCATCGATCTTACCGGTTCTCCCTGGCCTTGCCATCCGGCACCTGCTGCCAACGAATCGATCCCGCCAAAATACTCTCCCTCTATTTTATGATAAAGCTCCATGCATCCTTCAATGACAGGATCTACCAGCGAAGAAAACATTTCTTCTTTACTCGAAAAATGCTTGTATAAGCCGCTGACCTGAATACCCGCTGCGGCAGCTATACGACGTAGTGATGCGTCTGCAAAACCGTATTCCATGAATTCCTTTTTAGCCGCTTCGATGATCCTTTCGTGTGTTTTTGTTTTATCCTTTGGCATTTTATATATCCCCCACAATAAAAGAACAGTGTTCTCTAAACATTTGTTAGAGTACACTGTTCTCTATTATTTGTCAATACATTTTCTGAATTATTGACTACTTTTTTTATTCTCTGTTTTTCAGAACTTCTGCCGGAACAATTCTTTTGATCTTAGCTGTGAGTATTTTGCTTATAGCAAGATATATCACCGCAACGCCCAGCAGCACTCCTCCATAGAGATACCATTCAAAGTGAAGATCCATTCCCATTGCCGTATTTGCGATAAAATATGGATAGATGGAATCGGCTATCATCTTCACAATAGGTATAGCGATGCATGCTCCAAGAATTACTGCGAAGAAGTTTCCGTCCAGATACACCTTCCTAATCTCCTTCATCCTGTAACCAAATATCTTGATCAGAGATATACCGTATCCGGCTCTGTCGATCATAACATTTAACATCAGATACATAACCGCCACGAAGATCAGAACTGATACTGCTATAAGGATTATGATCAGTGACATCATCTGGTCAACGAAGATACCTGCCGCACTTTCGATATCAGCTCTCTTTGTTACAGCATAGATATGACCGCTGTCAACCGGCAGTTCGATATCGGAGAGGATCATATTGTAGTAATTCTCACTTTCTCCGAAGAGCTCGCGCATCTCATCAATATCCATATAAACCGTAAGCCCGATCGAATAAGGAACTATATCGGATACCGTAAAGGCATATCTTACATCCTCCGAATTATCATCAAGAATAAATGTATCTCCGACCTCCAGATCATATTTCTGAGCAGTCGACGAAGCGATCACAAGCTCCTTTTTATTTCCGCTCGCTTTGAAATCATAGAACGGATTATCGTCATCTATTCCGATCATATTTACGTCCAATGTATAATCCAGATAATTCACCGCAAGGTTTTTAACATAACAGGCTTCACCTGCTTCCGGGACCTCTTCCATAGGATATTTCAGAATATACATATATTCGTAATTAATATCCTCAATATTCTGCTTCTTAACATTATTGCAGAGAACAAAGCAGTCCAGACCGATCATGAAGATGAGGAGTGCCACGGTCATTCCGATAACCACAGTAAATACGCTTCTCTTTTCACGCGACATCTGTCTTCCTGTAAACTGACGAAGGAAGTTTCTTTCCTTTTTATTTTTTTTGATACTATTCGAGCCTTTGACGAGGTTTTCCTGCTCATTTTTGATCAGGGATAAAGCCGTCTTCGAAAGCTTTTTTCTGATAACAAGAACATTTACTATTACGGAAATAAGCGGCGGCATAACGATGCAGTATATGATTATATAAAACGGATAAACCTTGTCCATCTTCGGAATGCTGTAATAGAGATAACTGTCCTGCATCTGAAAATCAACGCCAACCGGACTGAAGCCGATGATCATTCCGATGATTCCGGCAATAAATGTAACAACCGTCGGAAGCATTACGTAATGTCTTATAAGTGATCCTTTCTTTACGCCCATCGCATAGAGTGTACCGATAACGCTGCTCTCTTCATTTATCTGATGAATGATAAATACAGATATTACATAAGCAAAGAGCATCACAAGTATCGCTCCTGCAACCAGACTTACCAGCCTCTTCAGTATAACATCACTCGCCGCATCACTGGCAATCCTCGGATTATCCTTATTCTCGTGAAAGGTTTCGAGGTTAGCTATATTTATATCCTTCAGTGCTTCCTTAAGATCTCTGTGGTTTCCGCTGCGAAGCTTATATGCATAGGTATAGGTTTCTCCTCCCATTCGACCTGAAACAAGCAGCTCTTTATAAGCATTATCCGTGACAAATACAACTCCAAAGCTTTCCGGATCAGCTGTCATGTCCGAAGGATTTTTTACTGTCAGATTATAGTCAGGAATACATCCGATACCCGAAACCGTAAACTTCCTGCCAGCAAACTCAATGCTGTCACCGACTTTTATATCATTTCTGTCGGCATAAAGATTCATTATAACTATCTCGTTGTCAGCTTCAGGCATACTGCCTTCATCAAGCTTTACAAGATCGATCCTGTTTCTCTTCTTAAATACTCTGACAATATCCTTATTATCTCCTGATACAGTTTTCTTTATACTGTCAACCTCTGCGTCCATACTGAACACTTTCTCTATGTCACCATACTTCTGTTCCAGATCCGACAACTGTTCATCTGTCAGCGGCATAAAGGTTGTAAACTGGCCGTCCTGCTGGTTACACTCCTTATTATACTCATCACTGCCGGCAATAGTTGTCTCTGCCATACCGGCGATACTGACTACAAGATACATGCCGAGAACTATCATAAAAAAAAGTGCCAGATATCTTCCGAAATGAGCTTTAAATTCCCTTATTATTCTTCTGTTTAAAGTTTTCATTACAGATCCTCCAATTCACAAGCCGGAATTCTTTCCTCATTCATATAGTTTTTCCTGATTTCTCCATCTTTCATGATCACAACCTGCTGAACCATGTTCTTGATGGCATTGTTGTGAGTTACGATCAGCATGGTTGTTCCATATTTCTCATTGATCTTCTCGAGTAAAACAAGAATATCTCTGGAGGTTTTTGAATCAAGTGCTCCCGTCGGCTCATCACAGAGAAGCAGCTTAGGATTCTTGACAAGAGCTCTTGCTATGGCACATCTCTGCTGCTGTCCGCCTGAGAGCTGAGACGGAAATTTATTCTGATGCTCGGCAAGTCCCAGTATATCCAGCAGTTCGTCAATATCCATAGGATCATCCGTCAGATACTCGCAAACCTTTATATTTTCCCTTACAGTAAGATTCGGAACAAGATTATAGAACTGAAAGATAAATCCCAGGCTGTCTCTTCTGTAATCCGATAATGCATTATTGTTCAGTCCTACTATCTCTTTTCCATCCACCTTGATTGAACCCGAATCCACATTATCAAGTCCTCCGATACAGTTAAGCATCGTTGACTTGCCGGAGCCACTCGTTCCTTGTATAACACACATATTTCCTTTTTCTACTGAGAGGTCAATCCCCTTCAAAACCTGAATATAGCTGCCGCCCTCTCCATAACTCTTCTTTATACCCTTAACTTCAAGATACATATTTATTCCTTTCCGACTGAAAAGCAGTCCTGATATGATTATTTACAAACATGAGCTACTACTCATGTTTCGGATATTAGCACCATATTTTTATCTTGTCAACACATACATGAGTTATCGCTCATATTTTGTTTGATTTTTATTTTTCTGAATGATATACTGTCATTATCGAGTTATAATGAGGAAGTAATATATCATTCAACTACTATTTGTAGCCGGCCTATTCATCGTACAGTCTGTATTGTGCAGGCAGGCATTCAGTCGAGCTATTCAACAACAGCTATGCCGACATGCATAGCTGCAATTCAGGGAGTAAATATAATGGGCGAAAATGATATCCGCATACCAAAGCAGAAAAGAAGTATAGAAAAAAAGCATCGCATCAAGGACGCTGCCATGAAGCTTATGTCCGAAAAGGGCTACCATACTACCAGCTCAAATGAGATAGCAAAGGAAGCCGGCGTATCCATCGGAACCTTCTACTCATATTACAAGGATAAAAA
>ONVE01000001.1 GCA_900321215.1 uncultured Eubacterium sp.
CATTGCTGCACAAAGTGCTGAACTAACGATTCTCTTTCTCATTCTAATCTCTCCTCTCTACCTATGCTGCTTTTGGAGCATCAGGCAATTCATTTCCCGGTTCTTCCTTCTTACCACTGAAGCCTATTGAGGTAACGGTAATAAGCTTGCTGAACAATCTTAAAAATGCAGGAAGGACAAATATAACAACCAGCATACTGATTATCGCGCCTCTGGCCATCAGTACACAAAGTGAACTGATCATATCTATCTCCGAATAAAGGCCTACGCCAAATGTTGCAGAGAAGAATGTAAGTGCACTTACGATTACTGAATTGATAGAACCCTTAAGTGCCTCTGTTGCTGCATCGCATCCGTTAAGGCCCTTAAGTCTTGCTTCCTTGAACTTATTCGTCATAAGTATTCCGTAGTCTACGGTAGAACCAAGCTGTATGGTTCCGATTACGATTGATGCTACGAAAGGAAGCACTGTATTTGTATAATATGGAATACCGAGATTTATGAATATCGCAAACTCGATAACACATACAAGTACTGCCGGAACTGATATTGATTTAAATACCAGAAGTATGATGATAGCTACAAGTCCGATTGAAACTGCATTTACCTTATTGAAATCCTCATCTGTGATCTCTATAAGATCCTTGGTACAAGGTGCCTCACCTATAAGCATGCCCTTGTCATCATATTTCTTGATGATGGTATTTATCTCATCACACTGTTTATTTACTTCATCTGATGCAACCTTGTACTCAGACATTACCAGGAGCATCTCATACTCACCGTTGTTAAATATCTTCTCGATCCTCTCAGGAAGCAATTCCTCAGGGATCATAGGTCCGAGTACCGATTCCATTCCGAGAACAGCCTTGATACCATCAAGCTCTTCGATCTCTTCTATGATCTCATTTACCTTCTTCGCACCAAGCTTTCCGTCAAGCAGAAGCATGTGAGTTGAATTCATATTGAATTTTTCCTGAAGCTTGTTATTTGCTACGATACTGTCAAGTCTCTTAGGAAGTGAGGTATCAAGATTGTAATAAACCTTTGTATTTTTATATCCATAAAATGCAGGTGCAAGTCCAAGAACAAATACTATCAGGAATATCCATGATCTCTTTACAACAAACTCGCAAAGCTTATCAAACTTTGGAATAAGCGGCTTGTGCGAGGTCTTTGATATTGCCTTGTCAAAGATAAGTATCAGTGAAGGAAGTATTGTTACACAACTTATAACGCCGATAACTACGCCCTTTGCCATTACGACACCAAGGTCAAGTCCTAAAGTGAAGCTCATGAAGCAGAGAGCAACGAAGCCTGCAACTGTTGTGATAGAGCTTCCTACAACCGAAGAAAGCGTCTTATTAATGGCTTCTGCCATAGCTTCATTCTTGTCGGAAAACTTTTTCTTCTCATCCGTGTAGCTGTGCCACAGGAAGATTGAGTAGTCCATTGTTACCGCAAGCTGAAGCACTGCTGCAAGAGCCTGGGTGATATATGATATCTCGCCCTTGAACACATTTGTTCCGAGGTTATAGATGATCGCCATTCCTATACTAAGTAGGAAGAATATCGGTATCAGGAAGGAATCCATCGTGATGCCGAGAACGATAAGTGAAAGTGCAACTGCGATAAGTACATATTTAGGTACCTGATCGTCTGAAAGAAGCTTCGTGTCTGTTACGACTGCTGACATTCCGCTTATGAAAACCTGCTTGTCTGCAAGCTTTCTGATCTCCTGTATGGCATTCATGGTTTCATCAGATGACATCGTACTGCTGAAAAGAACTGCCATCAGAGTGCTGTCTCCATTTCTGAACGCCTCAAGTACCCTTTCCGGGATCAGGTCTTCCGGAATTGAAATGTCCATAAGCGTGTCATACCAGATAACTGACTTTACGTTATCGACCTTTTCGATCTTTTCCTTAAGACTTACTACATCTTTGTCTTTCATTCCCTCTACAACTACCAGAGAGAAGGCTCCCGTTCCGAAATCATTTGCAAGTATCTCCTGACCCTTCATTGTCTCGATGTCCTTTGGAAGGTAAGTCAGCACATCATAATTGATACGTGTTTTGAAATACCCCATAGCCGCCGGTACAAGAAGCAGAAGCGACATGATCAGAATAGGTACTCTGAGCTTTACTACAGCTTTACCAAACCTGCTCATAATTAATACACCTCCGATTTATGTTTCTTTTTTAATTCAGCACAAGCATAAATCCAAAATAAAATTTTGTAATCATACATTTTTTGACAATTGTCGCATTTTTAGACACGCGCCAAAAACTGTTCCCGAAAAGCCGAAAACAACAAAAAACGCAGCAGACTGTAACAGCTGCTGCGCTTAAAAATCTTATTCAATTAGTAACTTATGCTTGGATTGGTATAAAGAAGAGGATCAACTCTCTCACCATCAACTATAACCTCGTAATGAAGATGAGGTCCTGATGCATATCCTGTCATTCCTGAATATGCTATAACCTGTCCTCTTGAAACGTACTCACCGTTTCCTACTGCAAAGCTGGACAGATGCTGATAAAGAGTACTTATATTATTGCCGTGATAAACGATTATATAATATCCTCTTGCTTCATTATATCCGGTAGCTGTGACTGTTCCGGACTCTGATGAAACAACCTCTGAATACATTGAGCATCCGATATCGATAGCCTGATGATAGGTTGATGCACCCGGTACAGGAGCTGAACGTCCGCCGTAGTAAGATGAGATGTAATCACTTGAAGGCATCGGCCATCTTAAATCTCCGCCTGTGTAGTAGATCGGAGGATCGTCATCGTCATCATCATCGTCTTCGTCGTCATAATCATCGTCATCATCGTCTTCGTCGTCCTGCTCTTCTTCACGACGTCTTCTCTCTTCTTCTTCCTCCTGACGCCTTCTCTCTTCCTCTTCCTGACGTCTTCTTTCTTCTTCCTGACGTCTTGCTTCCTCTGCTGCCGCTGCAGCCTGAGCAATCTGAAGGATCTGAGCATCAAAGGCTTCTGTTACAGCCTGAAGGTCTGAGATCTCACCCTCTGTCTGATAGATCTGAGAGTCATATTCACCGAGGAGCTGTCTCTTGCCATCCATCATTACCTGAAGGGCTTCCTGCTCTGCTTCGGATTCTGCCTTGACCTCTTCAACCTTTTCAAGCTTTTCCTTAAGAAGGTTCTTATAAACACCTATACTGTCTCTGATCTGACAAAGCTTATTGAGCTGCTTCTGGTCATACTCGGAAATCTGTGATGCGTATTCAGAATTGTTCAGCATGTTCTTATAATCATCAACATTCATAAGAGCATCGATATAGGCTTCATCACCATTTTCGTATGCATACTGAATACGTTCCTTCATATTATCATACTGAAGCTGTTCCTCATACATTGTATTCTGGATCTTCAGCTCTGTAACAGCTATCTCTGCCTGAAGCTGTGTCTTGGTTATATTAAGTTCATCTATCTTCTTGACATATTCGCCGATCTCTTCATCAAGCTGTGAAACAACAAAGGAAACATCCTCTCTGTTCTTCTGAAGCTCTTCAAGCTTACCCTCGGCATCCTTGATCTTCTGTTCTGTAGCTGCCTTCTTGGCTTCTATCTCTTCTATAGTTTCTTCTGATGATTCGTCCTCATCGGCAGACACACGGCTTATTCTTCCCGACATAGGCATAAAAGCAAGTGCACCGACAAGCGCAAAAGTCATAAGTCTCTTTCTAAGTCCTTTACGCATGATGAAACCTCCAAAAAAATACATCTTCCCAAAAACTCTCCGGTCCTTTTTTTCGGACTACGTTATAAAACAACACTTTACATAATGTCTTTTATAACCACTCTGATTGACAGTATAAAACAAAAAAATCATTATGTAAAGTGTATATTTTTACTTTTTTATTAAATTTATTACAAAAATATTAAATTTTAAACATTTTCTCTTATTTATACATTTTAAACTTGAAAATGTTGTAGTTTTTGCCATTTTCCTCACAGCTTTCAACGGATAATCTGCCTCCGTGAAGGTCTGCCAGCTGAAGCGCTATTGAAAGTCCAAGACCGTAGCCCGGAGTGCTTTCTCTTGATTCATCGCTTCTGTAAAACCTTTCGAATATCTTTGTCTTCTCTTCCTCGGAAAGGGCTGCGCCCTGATTCTTTACCGCCAGGGTAACACTCCTCTTATCCTTTCCTTTGTCCTTGGTCTTTAGAGATACTGTTATCTCTGATGCAGGACTGCTGTATTTTAACGCATTATCTATAAGGATATCCGCCAGCTGACGCAGCTTGTCGCGGTTGCCCTTTACCACAACATCAAGCTCGATCTCCGTAATGAGAGACTTACCCGCATCAAATACAGGCGCCTCCCAGCCCATTGTATCTTCCTCTAAAAGGTCGCTGTAGTTGACCTCTTCCATAGAAACCTTATTGCCGGAAGCCTCTCCTCTTGCAAGATCGATGAGTTCCTGAACAAGCTCCTTCATTCTTGCGGATTCAGCCTTTACATTATCCATACGTCTCTTATTCTTATCACTTAAGTCATCGGATTTCACAACCATATCTGTATTGGAAATGATGACCGCAAGTGGTGTCTTAAGCTCATGTGAAGCATCCGCTATAAACCTTCTCTGATCCGAAAATGCTCTCTCGACCGGTCTCGTGGCCCATTTTGCAAGTAAAATGCTTATCACGAAAAGTACTGCCGCTACCGCAAGACTTATCCATATCGATTTGATGATCTGTGAATTCAGCAGCTTTATCTCTGAAGAAATGTCCGCAAATGCATATGCACAGTTGCCGCCGTCCAGTTCAAGCTTCATGAATCTTATCTTATAATCTGAAAGCACGCCGGTTTTCTTACCGGTAGCGTCAGCAGCCTTAACCAGAGTCTCAGAGTCCTCATTTTCGATAAAGAAGATATCATTTCTCTCTACGATAAGGTTTCCTTCGCTGTTTCTGAGCACACAGAGTACAGGGACCTTTGACAGCTCGTTCATCTCGCCGCGGTTTCTAAAGTCCGCCATCTCTTCGTAATTATATCTAAAGCCCTTTCTATCGTCCTGTTTATCAGAATCGGAACCACCTTCTCCAGTATTCGGTGAGTTTTCCTTGCCATTATCCTGAGTGGTCTGATCATTGTCATTCCAGTTATCCTGCGGCGGCTGATTGTTGTCAAAGTCTCCCGGAAAGCCTCCCGGAATGTTCTCATTTCCGCCCTGCCCCCTTGAGTTATTCTTCTCAAAGCGCTGAAGGGCAGCCTCGAGAGCCTTTTTGTTTTCAGTTGCCATTGTATTTTTATTGGAAATATACTGGGCGGAGAATACCACCAGAAGAAAAGCCACGACGATAAGCATCATAACAAGGCAGAATTCTATCCGGAGTCTTTTTAACAGAACCTTATCACTCACGGCTGATTTAGGCATATTTTTCCTGTTTCTGTCATTTTTCTTCATCTATTCTTCCTCTAAATGATATCCGACCTTCCTTACAGCCTTGATGGATACAGATGACTTAAGGACAGTCAGCTTTCTGCGCAAAAATGAAATATATGCTTCAACATTATTATCGCCCGCATCTGAGTCATAGCCCCAGATCTTATTGATTATAGTCTCCTTGGAAATGATATTTTTACCGCTTATCATAAGATATCTGAGAAGCTCAAATTCCTTCACGCTGAGCTTGATATCTTTACCCTTGCAGGAGATGGTACAGGTTGACGGATGTATCGTAAGATCGCCGAATTTGATATCGTCAGGAACAAAATCCGCCTTTCTTCTCATTATCGCATGAAGAGACGCGATCAGCTCTTCATTTTCGAAAGGCTTTGTAAGATAATAGTCTGCGCCGAGGTTCAGTCCGTTTACTCTGTCTCCGAGCTCGGTACGTGCAGTTAACATAAGAACAGGTGTGGAAATGCCTTCCTCGCGGATCTTTCGAAGTATGTCAAATCCGTTCATTCCCGGAAGCATTACATCCAGAACGATCGCATCATATATACCGGAAACCGCATTAAAAAAGCCTTCCTCGCCATCATTTGATATATCAACGGTATCTCCGCTCTCTGAGATTATATCCGCCAGAGTTTCCGCAAGTCTTTTTTCGTCTTCAACTACCAGAACCCTCATAACAAACCCTCCTCACTATTTCATACCTGCATCCTACGCCCCGCTGCAGTCTCCTCTTCTTTACTGATCATCAGCAGGAGCCGCATAATAAAATGTACTCTTTGTCGACTTTCTCTTTCTATGTGCGACAAATGAATACGGAAATCTTGATATAACGCTATTATACGCATTTACGCTCTTATTATGTGCAACAGTCTCAGCGATAAGCTCACGGCGAAGCTGCTCGATCTCCATGATAAGCTTCTCAACACCTTCCCTGTCAGCCGTATCTGAGAATGTTGAACGGTCAATATGCTTCAGATTCTCATACTTCTCCATATATTTAGTAAGCTTCAGCATCTGAAGTGAAGTCGGCATACCGAGTCCGAGTGCTTCAGCATCTCTGATGGTCTCAGGATCTACGCCGTATTTCTCAACTATCTCCGAAGCCTTCTTCAGTCTGTGCTGTATATCCCACAAAAATGTATCCATGGTCGATGCTTCATTTCTGTATTTATTCTCGACCTTATCAATCTTGCTCACACATACAACATAAATGATGCCCAAAACAATAAAAAGCGAAAATACTATACCTATAAGATAAACCATTTTTTTCTGTCCTCCACTTATTTATATACTTCTAACCTTAAAATAACCTTAACACGGACAAAAATCCGAAAAAACGCTTATTTTAGTCACAGTTATCTATCTCATAATATCAAAATATGTAATTTTTTTAAATATTTATTTTTTTACACTTTTAAACATATGTCAAAATATGTTACACTAGTAAAAAGTTCAATTCTATGATCATTATAAAACATTTATTTTTTCAGAAAGAGGTGGAAAATGGCAGGATCTATCTTAACAAAGCAGGCTATCGCAAAAAGCCTTAAAGAGCTTTCCCAGACTAAGCCCTTCGATAAAATATCAATCGGAGATATCTCCGAAAACTGCAACATCAACAGACAGACATTTTATTACCATTTCCAGGATAAATACGTTCTGCTGAAATGGATATATATGAACGACATCCTCATTCCGAATATGAGCGATCTCAGCTTTGATAACTGGAACACCAAGCTTCTTGACGCTATGCGTGTGATGTACGAGGATAAAGCCTTCTACATCAATACCATCAAGCATGCCGGAAACTATATCAACCAGTATCTTCTTGAAAATGCTGAGGTTTTCTTCAGCAGGGCTATCGATGTTCTGGACCAGAACAGTCATATCAATATTGAAGAGCGTAAATTCTTTGCGAAATTCTTCTCATACGGTCTCTGCGGATTGATAACCGAATGGGTAACCGATGAAATGAAAACCGACCCTAAGGTCATGACTTCTTACATGAAGAAGCTTCTCGACAGCTGTGAAAAAGCTGCCTATAACCACAAGGTCGGTGTTCTAGATATTTAGTATAGCTGTTCTGATCAGAATCTGAATGGAGCGAGTGGAATTCCGGTGTCTTTACCAAAGATTGATACCGTTCCATAATTTGTCCAGAGATATCTGGCTGAAACAGGCTCCTTTACCTTATCAGAACTAAGGATTATCGTATTTTTAACGGCTTCGGAGCTGCACGATACGGCAGTACCGGAGCCTTTTATATTGTCTTTTAAATCTGTAAAGCTTACAACTGCCGGATAGTATACTCCATCTTTGCCGGCAATCTCAAAGCCGATGATACCATCATTATTTATGATATCTGTTTCATGTGCTCTCTCATCCTCTGAAGGATTGACCGCTCTTACGATAAAGCCTTCCTCTGCATGATCAAAAGTAAGCACAAGGCTTCCGACAGCATTTTCAGAATTACTGTCAGCGCCTGCTTCAACAGACTCAGCTCTTGAAAATACAGGTCCAAAGGCTTCTCTCTCAGGAAGTACATTATAAACCTTATAGAGCGCCTGTCGTGCAAGTCTGTCAGAAACATTCCTCTTATCCTTCGGATGAATCTCATTAAATTCACCCGAGTCAATGCCTACAGCTATTCCGTCGGCGGCATTATCAAGATAAGCCTTCATCTGTGCTTCACGTATGATGCACCAGTTCTTCTTGTCCGGATCCGCCGGATATCTGTGCATAGGCAGCTGAACATGTAAAAATGCAAGCCCTTCATCTTCAAAATATTCACGCCATTTTCTTATAAGCATCGTAAAGAGCTTATAATAAACCTCCGGCCTGTGATCATCGCTCTCGCCCTGATAATATATAAATCCACGAAGAGTATAAGGCATTATCCTCTTCAGCATACACTCATAAAGTCCTGTCGGACGCATAGGATTGTAAACTCCCATAGGTCCCGGATAACGGTTCGGTCCAAGGATATTCTGCATTTCTTCCCAGCTGAGAGAAGGCTTTTCGCTCCAGATCTTAGCGGCCTGCCTGTCCCACTCGGCTATCTCTACCTCATATTCCTTATATTCCTTCTCCATCTCTGAGAGAGTCTTTCCGGCAGTCTTCTCATCATATTCATCTATGTAGATCCTTGTATCTTCATCGGAAAGCATGCTTTCTCTGTCGAGCCATGCCGAAGCGGAGGTTCCGCCCCAGTTGCAGCCGACTACGCCTACTATCACACCAAGCTTCTCAGCGAGCTGCCTTGCGTATAAAAAGCCTACAGCCGACCAGCACTTAGCGTTTTCAGCCGAAAATGTATTCCAGCAGGTCTTCTCCTCTGACTGAAGGAACTCCTCATCTATAAAGCCCTTCTTCTGTGTATAATAAAACCTTACAAATGGAGAATACCTTCTGCCGCTGTCCTGCAGGTCATTTTCAGCGTTAAGAATATCCTTTCCGCCGATCATATTCTGCAGCTCATATTCCATATTTGACTGTCCGCCTGCAAGCCATACCTCGCCGACAACAACATTTTTAAAAACGATCTTCCTGCCGCTTTCTTCTGCAGAATCGGCTCCACTGTTCTCACAGCCGGCTCCGCTTGCATTTTCTCTTCCATCCGTAAATGACGCGGTAATGACCATATCACTTCCGCAGCTCATGACTTCCGACGAACCACCCTCCGGAAGCTTCGTTGCCTCCATAGGTGGAAGATACACTCTGAAATGTCCGTCTGCAGATACACCTTCTGCATTATAGCCAAGATAGCTTACATTTACTCTGATACCATCCCCGGCTTCACCGAAGATGCATACCTTTTTGCCCTGCTGCAGGACCATATTATCCGAAAAAACCGCTGCAACCTTAAAATGCATTTTCTGTCACCCTTACACAATTGATCCGCAGGCTTCATATCTGATCCTGAAGCCAAGCGAACCTGTCATTTTTGTACGATAATTTGTTGCCCAGTCTGCCTTATCGGTTACCGGGTTCTCGCCATCTGCAGGAGGTGCGAAGACAGTAACTGTAATCTCCTCACCCGGTGCAACCGGCTTTGCATCCTTTCTAAAGAATGCAGGCATAGCATCTATCACTCTGACACCCGGCCTCTTGTAAAACCAGATGCCATTTACTTCTATCATTAGATTCATATCCTCAGGAAATGCCATATCGAAAAACTCCGGCTTCTCCTTAAGCTTTATCTTGAATCTGAGGCCTTCGGCATCCTCTGCGCCGCCCCAGCGAAGCTTTGTATTCTTGATACATTTATCAATACTGCTGCTTTCCTTGGCAGTCTTTCTGTCATAGATCTTCTCGATCACCTCTGATCCCGGCTGGAAATACGGATCATAGAGAAGCGTCTTATAGTCATCCATAAGCGGCTGCTCGATACCAACATTCTGATTATTTGGATCCTCTATCTCAAGTCCGAGCCTTCCTCTGTCACGGAACTGATACATAGACATGCTGTAGTTCCAGTCAGGCTTTTTCTCTCTCATATATTCCGCAAACTTCAGAAGTCCAAGTCCCTGAAGTCTCGGTCCGGTAACATCACCGTCTGTATTGAATTCTGTAGCAGAAAATGGTTTCTTCTCGCCGTCGCAGATCTCTCTCAGTCTTGCGATCGTCTTGTCAAGTCCGTCAATATAATTGCCTACAGGATTGATCGCATATGTGAGATCTCCCTTGTCGCAGATATCAAAAGGCCATCCGAAATGAAGTGCCAGATATCTGTCTCCCGACCACACATCGCATGCTCTGAAGGCTTCGAGGAAATCATCCTCCTTCTCCATCTTTCCGTCAGAAGCAAGGAAACCTGAACAGAATACCGTCTGTACATTCGGAGCTTCCTTCTTAATGATATTATGGAATCTTACGAAAAATTCTCCGATCTCTTTATATGAATATCTTCTGTTATGAGTGAACCAGGTTCCTGCACACTCATGATTGATCCTGAGTCTCATCCTTCCGAAGCTGCGAAGATCCTTTGCAATAGCAGTAAGCTGCTCATCTGTACAGCTGCAGTCGATAGTAAGAGTGAGGGTAACATCCTGTCCGTGACGTCTGATATCCCTCATTTCATTAAACGGCTGTCCCTTAAGGCTTCCGCCGATTCCTCCTCCGTATACAAAATAATCATCATACGGATAATCCCACTGACCATGAACCTCCATATCAGGATAAGCCTCGCTGGATCTTGTCGGCCATTCCTTGTCATTCGGATAATATGTATACATGATACCTACATTTCTGTGAGGTCTTCCAAGCTTATTTATAATATAATCCTGATCTACGTATTCAGCTCTCTCGCTTCCGTCTCCAAGATCAAGTGCACATGCTGCCGGAGTAAGCTTTATCTTTTCAATTTCTGATACCTCCTGCAATCCAAACCTGCTGGTATCTACTTTGATCTTACAAATATCCATACCTGATATACCCCTCTCTAAAACTCATTCAATGGCACATTTAAGACGCCGTAAAGAATCAAAA
>ONVE01000061.1 GCA_900321215.1 uncultured Eubacterium sp.
CAGGTACATGGGATTCAGGAGCAGCTCAGGATATGTTCGGTGCAAACTATGCATGTGCTAAGCTTCCTACATTCAACGTAGATGGTAAGGATTACCAGATGAGCGGTTTCGGTGGATTCAAGCTCCTTGGTATCAAGCCACAGACAGATTCTAAGAAGTTCATCGTTTGCCAGGATCTTGCAAAGTTCCTTTCAAATGAAGAGACACAGCTTGCTAGATTTGAAGCAGTAGGTTGGGGACCATCAAACAAGGCAGCTCAGCAGAGCGACAAGGTAAAGGCTGACCCAGCACTTTCAGCACTTGCAGAGCAGCTTGCATTCACAATCCCACAGGGCCAGTATCCAAATGAGTACTGGGATCTCGCAAAGGGACTTGGCGATTCAATCATCGCTGGTGACTATGACAGCGCTTCAGATGATGATCTTAAGAAGGCACTTCAGGATTTCCAGACAACATGTGAGAGCTACGCTAAATAATCACTGAAAGATAATCTTATAGATCAGATGCAGCAGTAGGGTGCTGCACAGTATTTAAAGTGAACAGGGCGGGATTATAATGATTCCCGCCCTTTTTATCCCAAAAAACAGTTATATAAACATTACAGCTACAAAAAATATTATTTAAACCGGAGGGGACTATGGAAAAGTCAATTGCATCAACTTCACAAAAGAAGCGTAAAAGCAAGATAGGAACCTTCTTTGGAACAATCGGATCAGAATTTAAAGAAATAGGTACAACATTTACACAGGGCACATGGTTTACAAGAATTTCATACTTAGTACCAGGCCTTGGACAGATACTCAGAGGACAGTTTGCAAGAGGAATTATGTTCCTTCTTGTTGAAGCAGGACTTCTCTTCTATATCTTTGGTATAGGTATGCCGTATCTCGAAGATTTCGGAACACTCGGTACCAAGGGAAGCGGATATAACGATCTTGGTGTTATCACATATGGTGACAACAGCTTCTTTATCCTCCTGTATGGTCTTCTTGCTATTACAGCTATTTTCTTAGTCATTCTTGTCTGGAGAATCAATCTCAAGCAGAACAAGAAGACAGATGATCTGTTGAGACAGGGAAGAACGGTTCCTACAAATATGCAGGATCTGCATTCACTTATCGACAGTAACTTTGACAAAACACTTCTTGCACTTCCAGTGCTTGGAATTTTCGTATTTACAGTTTTACCAATCATTTTCATGATCTGTGTTGCATTTACAAACTATGACATGGATCACACACCACCTGGAAAGCTCTTTACATGGGTAGGACTTGATAACTTCAAGGAGATCTTCCATTTCGGCGGAACAGGATTCGGTTCAACCTTCTTCAAGGTTCTTGCATGGACACTTGTATGGGCATTCTTCGCAACATTCCTTAACTACTTCCTTGGACTTGCAATGGCTATGCTCATCAACAAGAAGGGTATTAAGTTTAAGAAAATGTGGAGAACTATTCTCATCATGACAATAGCAGTTCCACAGTTCGTTTCACTTCTTTACGTAGGAAAAATGTTCGCTGCAGACGGACTTGTTAATACCTACCTTATCAAATGGGGTTGGATCAGCAAGGCGATACCGTTCTGGACGAACCCAACATATGCACAGATACTCGTTATCGTGATCAACCTCTGGATAGGTATCCCTTACCTGGTACTTATCGCTACAGGTCTTCTCATGAACATACCTGCAGATCTTTATGAATCAGCTAAGATCGACGGTGCTACAAACTTCCAGATGTTCTTCAAGATAACACTTCCGTACATGCTGTTTGTAACAGGACCTTTCCTTCTTACACAGTTTATCGGAAATATCAACAACTTCAACGTCATCTACCTTCTTACACAGGGTCAGCCGCTTTCAACAAAGCTTTCGAACAACGCAGGTTATACAGACCTCCTTGTAACATGGCTGTATAAGATGACAGTTAACAGTTCAAACTATAAGATGGCAGCAGTTATCGGTATCATGGTATTCGTAGTCGTAGCAGTTATTTCACTCATCGTTTACAACATGATGCCATCAGTTAAGGATGAGGAGGGATTCCAGTAATGAAAGCAAAAAGAAGAGCAAATCTTGCAGTATCATATCTGGTACTCGTCATTATAAGTATTATCTGGTTATTCCCATTCGTATGTCTCGTATTACAGAGCTTCAGAGGATATTCTCCTGAGGACGGCGGCGGTGGAATGGTTAATTACCTCCTTCCTAAGAGATGGACGCTTGATTCGTACAAGTTCCTTTTCTCAGGCGAGAGCAAGTTCTTAAGATGGTATCTTAATACACTTATCATCGCTATAGCAGTTACAATCGTACAGTCATTTGTTGTAGTGTGCGTAAGCTACGCACTTTCAAGAATGAGATTCAAGGGAAGAAAACTTCTTATGAACATTTGGCTTGTACTCGGAATGTTCCCAGGATTCCTTACAATGATCTGTCTGTATTTCCTGCTTAAGTCTATCGGACTTACACAGCAGGGAGCTATACCGGGACTTATCCTTATATCGGCAGCAGGTTCAGGAATGGGTTATTACGTATGTAAGGGATACTTTGATACGATCCCTAGATCACTTGATGAGGCAGCCAGAATAGACGGAGCTACAAGAATGCAGATACTTAATATTCTTATAGCACCTCTTTCAAAACCAATCATTATCTATCAGCTCCTGGTAGCATTCATGGCTCCATGGTGCGATTACATCTTTGCATCATACGTTGCTTTTGGTCACAGCGACAGCTACAACGTAGCAGTTGCTCTCCAGAGATGGGTATGGACAAACGACTATCAGGGCTATTTCACAAGATTCTGCGCGGGTGGTATTCTCGTAGCAGTTCCGGTAACAATACTCTTCATGAGCTTACAGAGATACTATGTTGAAGGTGTTACAGGCGGTGCTGTTAAGGGTTAATCCCAAAAGTATTCGATCTGTTTCAATACCGGGTTGTAGCTTTAGTTTATAAAAGCGTGATTTTAGGGGCCGGTTCAGTTTTCACGAACTGGATCGGTCCCATTTTTTAACAAGCGGGGTCATTATGGAAGAGAAGATTACAATTGATGATATAGCTGAAGCACTTGGAGTTTCCAAGACTACAGTTTCGAGAGCTGTATCCGGCAAGGGCAGGATAAGCGATGGAACAAGGTCGAGAGTGCTCGCATATATTGATAAACACAATTACAGACCGAATCCTATGGCTCGTGGACTTGCTAAGAGGAAAACCTATAATATTGCAGTTGTATGGCCGGAGGATTATGAGGCCGTTGATCTGCCATTTTTCCACAGATGTGTTCTTGGAGTTAACAGAGTAGTGGCAGAAGCCGGATATGATATAATCATTTCCATGGTTGATAGTGAGAATTATACGAATCTTAAACGTGTAGTTGAAAACAAGAAGATAGACGGAGTTATCCTTACAAGAACTCTTATAGATGACAAGCCGGCAAAATACCTGAAGGAGTCAGGCATTCCGTTTGTTGCTATAGGAAGCAGTGATGATCCGGAGATCATTCAGATAGATAACAACAATTTTGAAGCTTGCAGAGAGCTTACAAATATACTTATTTCCAAAGGAACCAAAAGGGTTGCCATCATTGGTGGTGACAGTAATCATGTTATCACAAGAACAAGATTCAGAGGCTTTGCGGAGGCCTTTAAGGATAACGGACTCAGCTATGATCCTGAACTTGTATTTCTTGATTCGGACGATCCGATCAAGATAATGAGCATTATTGATGAGATTATAGACAAGAAGGTTGATACCGTGATATGCATGGATGACGCCATAGCAGGTCAGGTTATCACAAAATGCCGAAATGAAATGATCAGGGTTCCTGATGATATCAAGGTAGCATCATTTTATAACAGTACTATACTTAACAATATGACTCCGTCGATAACATCACTTAATTTCGATGATACCAATCTTGGTGCTGTTGCAGCAAAGACCCTTATGGACGTTATAAATGGCAAAAAGGTTAAGAACCGTACAGAATCATCATACGAGATAATTCTTAAGGACAGTACGAAGTAGCGGGGACGAAAAAATGATAAAAAGACTTTTTAAGAAAACTGCCGCATGCTTTATTACGGCAGTTTTTATTTTGGCAGGAACGCCGGGAAATGCTGCTAAGGTGCAGGCAGACACAGAAGTTATCGAAAAGCCGACAGAGGCAGAAGCAGCGGATGAAAAGGAAGAGAACACAGCAGATGGTGAGGCAGCAGAAGACGCAGTGCTTTTAACAGCTGACGGAGCAGAAGACGCGGCAGAAGGAATCTATGCCGAGAAGCTTGATATTCCGGAGGATTTTTACACCGGAGTAGATATATCTTCTTATCTTTCAGAGGTTGAAAGCGGCGTAAAATACTATGGTTATGACGGAAATGAGCTTGATGACGCAGGGTTCTTCAAGCTGCTTAAGGATTCAGGCATCAATTCTGTAAGAATAAGAGTGTGGAATGATCCATACGATGCATCAGGTCATGGCTATGGCGGCGGAAACTGCGACATAGACAGAGCAATCATCATGGGCAAGGCTGCAACGGATGCAGGACTTAAGGTACTTATTGATTTCCACTATTCGGATTTCTGGGCTGATCCGGGCAAGCAGAAGGCGCCTAAGGCCTGGGAAGGAATGAGCGTGGAGGACAAGGCTAAGGCACTCCATGATTATACAGCAGACTGCATGAAACGTCTCAAGGATGCAGGTGTAAATGTAACCATGGTGCAGCTGGGAAATGAGACCACCACAGGAATGTGCGGAGAGAAGAGCTGGACTGACATCTGTACGCTCATGAAGGCAGGAAGCGAGGCTGTTCACGAGGTTTCACCTGAGGTGGAGAGAGTTGTTCATTTTACTGACGCTCATACAAGCAACTACTACGGCTTTGCGAGATATCTTGACAATAACGGCGTGGAATATGAGATATTTGCATCATCATATTATCCTTACTGGCACGGTACTCTTGAGAATCTCAGAACACAGCTTGGCTATGTAATCGATAATTTCGACAAGAAGGTTATGGTCGTTGAGACCTCTTATGTATATACGCTTGACGATGGCGACGGTTCCGGAAATACCATCGGCGAAGGTACTTCGGGCGTTGATATGGATTATCAGGTTTCCGAGCAGGGCCAGGTCAATCTTATCCATGATATCACAGAAACTGTTCTTTCCTGCGATGGCAAGGGAGTCGGTGTATTCTGGTGGGAGCCTGCATGGATACCGGTTGGCGTTGTAGATGGTAGCGGAAGTGCAAGCTATGACAGTAATTCAAAGCTTTGGGAACAGTATGGTTCCGGCTGGGCAAATGCAGAAAGCGGCGACTATGATTCAGATGCCGCAGAGTGGTACGGCGGTTCCGCTGTAGATAATCAGGCACTCTTCGACTTTTACGGACATCCGCTTCAGTCGCTTAAGGTATTTGATCTTCTCAGAAATGGTTCCGAGGCCCCTTATAAGATCACAGGTATCAACAGTGAAACGGTTACCTTCGGTATAAATGATGAGATAGTTCTTCCTGAAACCGTTCAGGTTGTATTTACAGATGATAAGAAGATTGATGCTACAGTTACCTGGGATGAGGCTGAGATTAAAAAGGCACAGGAAACAGGAAGCGGTATATATACCATAAACGGTAAGGCCGAGGTTGACGGACAGCTTGTTGATGTAAGCTGTGAGCTTAGACTCAACGAGGATAATCTCCTTAAGAATCCGGGCTTTGAGGAAGACAGCATGAGCTGCTGGACTATCGTTGATGACAACAATGGCGGCATGCCTTGTGCCTCACGAAAGGACGACAGCAGTAATGTAAGAACAGGCAGCTTCTGTCTTCATTTCTGGAGTAAGGATGAGATATCATATAAGGTTTCTCAGACGGTTTATCTGAAGAAGGGTACATATAAGGTCGGTGCCTGGGTTGAAGGCGGAGATACCGGTAAGGATGCTGATATAAAGCTTTTCGCAAAAACAGCTTCAGATGATTATGATGCGGCTGTAGAGCTTACAGGCTGGCAGCAGTACAAGAATCCTGAGATAAATGATATCGTCATCGCAGAGGACGGAACAGCCCTTACAATCGGCGCATCGGTAAAATGTGCAGGCAACGGATGGGGTGCATGGGATGATTTCTATCTCTA
>ONVE01000034.1 GCA_900321215.1 uncultured Eubacterium sp.
GTTGCAACCGTTGCGATAAACGGAAGCAAGAATGCGGCACATCTCGCACTTCAGATCATGGCTGTAAAGCATCCGGAGCTTCAGGAAAGACTCCGACAGGACAGAAAGGCCATGGAGGAAGCTGCTGAGAAGGCAAATGCAGAGGTAATCGCCAAGTTCAACAGCTAGGTTTATTTTAAGTTTAAATCACATTGGGAGAGGCACTGAATGCGCTTCTCCCTTTAAATGTTAGATTATTATTTTAAGATACCGCCATAGATGGAGAGAACAGGTAAATGAGTGATAGTGCAAGAACAAACAGAAAAAAGAGAATATTCGATATCATTCAGATCGGCTCCAGAGAGGATCTTCCCAGCAGGGCGTTCGACATTTTTATCGTAATAGTCATACTGCTCAATATCCTCACACTGATCCTTGAAACCTTTACCGAGCTTGAGGGATATATGACTCTCTTCAAGGTGGTAGAGGCGGTTACTATCATGATATTCTGCGTGGAATATGTACTGAGGATCTGGACTGCCGAATATCTGTATCCAAAGCTTTCGAAGAAGAAGGCGGTACTGAGATTTCTGATTTCATATGATGGTATCGTTGATCTTCTTACGATACTTCCGTTTTTCTTCCTGTCAGGCTTTGCAGTATTCAGACTTCTCCGTGTTGTAAGAATATTCCATCTCTTCAGGATAAATGCGCATGACGACTCGTTCAGTGTTATCACAAGAGTTTTAATGGATAAGAAGAATCAGATATTTTCGTCAGTATTTATAATACTTGTACTTATGCTCGCATCATCACTCTGTATGTACAGTGTTGAGCAGACGGCCCAGCCGGAGGCATTTGAAAATGCGCTTTCGGGACTCTGGTGGACGGTTGCAACGATCTTTACGGTCGGCTACGGAGACATATATCCGATAACCTTCCTGGGAAGATTTCTTGCAGTAGTCATAACTTTTCTCGGTGTCGGTGCAGTTGCAATCCCGACAGGTATCATTTCTGCCGGTTTCGTTGAACAGTATACCAAGGCTCAGAAGGAGAGCGAGAGGGAAGGCCTTGAAGGCCGCAGGAGAAGTACTGAAAATGTCATAGTTGACGAATCATCGCCTTATATCGGACGTACAGTTCGTGAGGTTGAAGAGGAGAACAGAGTTTCAATAGCTATCATTTTAAGAAATGATATTCTGGTCCTTCCGGAAGATAATGTAAAGATTGAGCCGGGAGATATGATAGTTTACCAGAATAATATATGATCAGGATATGAAAGATAAAAAAGATTTAAAAGATATTAAAAAGAACAAGAAGGACGGCTCCAAGACAAAGCTTAAGTCGGCGCAGCTTATACCGCTCAGCTTTCTGGGAGTCATACTTATCGGAACCCTGCTTCTTATGCTGCCGGCTGCAAAGGCAGGAGAAGGAAGCGCGGATCTGACTACTGCATTTTTTACATCAACCACATCCACCTGCGTTACAGGACTTGTGGTGCAGGATACATTTTCCTACTGGAGTCTTTTCGGTAAGATAGTGATACTGATACTTATACAGCTCGGAGGACTCGGAGTTATAGCTGTAACCTCCATCCTCATGCTGATGATCCACAAGAAGTTTTCACTGTCTCAGTCGATAATGCTTCATGATGCATTTAATCTGAATTCAATGACCGGTCTGAAGAGATTTCTGAAGGCGGTTTTCATGGGAACCTTTGCGGTGGAAATGTTTGGTGCGTTCATCTATATGATCGTTTTCATCCCGGAATTCGGCGTGGACAGGGGCATCTGGTATTCTGTTTTTACGGCGATCTCGGCGTTCTGTAATGCCGGTATCGATATACTGGGACCTGACAGCCTGATCCGCTACCAGAGTGATCCGCTTATACTTTTTAATACTATGTTTCTCATAGTTATGGGCGGTCTCGGATATGTTGTCTGGATCGACATCAACAGAGGAATACGAGAGAAGAGACAGAAGGGCTTTACATACAGAAAGATGTTCTCACGTCTTTCGGAGCATACAAAGCTGGTTTTACTGGTTACCTTCCTGCTGATACTTGTAGGTGCGATATCAATCTTCTGTATGGAATATGATAATCCGGAAACTCTTGGAAAGATGTCGCTCGGAGAGAAGGCGATGAATTCGCTGTTCCAGTCCATAACCTTCAGAACGGCCGGTTTTGCGGCTATTCCACAGCAGTGTCTTTCGGACGGAAGCTGTACTGTCGGTGCACTTCTTATGTTCATCGGAGGATCGCCGGTCGGTACCGCGGGCGGTGTAAAGACTATCACATTTTTCGCAGTACTGCTTAATACGATAGCATTTATAAGAAACAGAAATGAAAATGTTGTCTTCGGACGTAGGTTCACGTCTGATCTCATCCGTAAGGCGTCTGCCATTGTTACAGTGAGCTTTATGGTAACATTTTTCTTTCTGGTGCTCCTTATAGTATCAAATGGAGTAACACTTGTTGACGGAATGTACGAAATGTTCAGTGCAACAGCTACTGTAGGCTTATCGAGAGCGCTCACGCCGACTCTGAATATTTTTGGAAAATGGCTTATAATAGTCGCAATGTATCTTGGACGTATCGGTCCTATCTCGATGGCGCTGTTCTTTAATTACAGCAGCTCGGAGAGAAATCAGGTAAGTTATGCAAAGGGCAATTTCTTTGTAGGATAAATGATGGAGGTTTTATATGGGTAAATCATTTGCGGTTCTGGGACTCGGACGTTTCGGCAAGCGTCTCGCTCTCAGTCTTTACGAAATGGGCGAGGAGGTTATGGCTGTTGACAAGAGACCGGAGCTTGTTGAGGCGGTTGCTGACAGTGTGACTTATGCAGTCGAGGCGGATGTTTCAAATGCAGAAGCGCTTAAGGGCATAAATATCGGAAATATAGATACTGTAGTTGTTGCCATGGGTTCTGACCTTACGGCAAGTATCATGGCAGTCATGGTTTCAAAGGAAGAGGGCGTTCCGTGCGTTATCGCCAAGGCTGCTGATGAGAGAATGGGCGATATCCTGAAGAAGGTAGGAGCTGACCGTATCATCTTCCCTGAGGAAGAGACCGGAATGAGAACAGCGAGAAAGCTGGTATCGGATTCCTTCCTGGAATTCTTTGATATCGACGATAATCTGTGTCTTGTTGAGATAAAGCCGAAGCCGGAGTGGATAGGAAAGAACCTTATCGAGCTTCAGCTTCGTGATAAATATCATGTAAATGTTGTTGCTATTAAGGACGAAAGCGAGATGCGTTCATTTATCGATCCGAAGAGACCGCTTGAGGATGATACGCAGCTTTTGGTCATAGTTGAGAAGGAAGATTTAAAGTTCTTGAAATAATGATCCGGAGAGATCATTTTATGGAGGTTTTTATGATCTTTGACAAGCTTGTGTCTATAATGGCTGAGCAGCTTGGTGTTCAGCCGCAGGATATTTCCATGGATACCCTGCTTCGTGATGATCTGGCAGTTGATTCCCTGGATCTCTATAATCTGGGAATGATATTGGAGGACGAATTCAATATTGAGCTTCCGCAGGATGAAATGAATGATATCGAATCCGTTGCGGATGTGGTAAAGATGCTTAAGGAATCAGGAGTAGAGGAATAACTAAGAAAACTATGTATGAATTTGAGTCAAGGGTAAGATACAGTGAGATTGCTGAGGATAAGAAGCTCAGCCTTGTTTCTGTGATAAACTATTTTCAGGACTGCTGCAGCTTCGAAGCTGAGGAAAGAGGCGTGGGCCTGAAATCACATGACATAAATCACACCGCGTGGATGCTTATAAACTGGCACATCCGGATAAACAGACGTCCGGAATATATGGAGAACATTCATGTAAAGACCTGGGCGTGCGGGTTCAGACATTTCATAGGAGACCGGAATTTCACGATCAAAGGCAAAGATGATGAAATGCTGATATATGCATTTTCAAGGTGGGCCTTTGTGAATACGGAGAAGGGTGCTCCGGAGAAGAGTATTCCGCAGAGCGAGCTGGATGCGTATGGCATCACTGAGCCGCTGAAGGCGGATTTTAAGAAGGGAAAGATTGCTATTCCGGAAGAGATGACTGCGGTTGATAAGATAACTGTAACTGCAGGAAATCTGGACACGAATCATCATGTAAATAATGCAGAATATATGGAACTTGCGCTGTCTGCGATAAGTTCATTTTTAAATGATAAGTACGGTTCGCCAGCAGGGGACAGAGAGGAAGCCGGCTTTTCACTTAATGATATAAAGGAGATACGCGCGGAGTATAAGCTTCAGTCGGTGCTTGGTGATGTGATATATCCGTATGTTGCGAAAGAGGGAAATGTCATCACCGCAGTGCTGAAGGATCCGGAGGGAAATCCGAAGCTGATAGTTGAATTAAGCTGAAGTAATTTAAAAATTACAGTTAATAGATAGAAATTATAGGGTTTACAAATTATCAGACATAATTTAAAATCGTTATGAAGGTTTGAAGGTTGAGAAAGTAGCTTAACAAAATAGTATTTATATGAAAGGTAGAAAGGAAAAATGATTGAAAAGAAACCAACCAGAGAGTTTGTTGCAATGATACTTCATTGGGTTACAATGATGATGATGTGCTTTGCAAGCGTATTTATCCAGTATCTTTTTGTGACATATACGAGAAATGAAACTGAACTTGGTTCAAGTACGACAGAACTCTTTAAGATTAATTATGCAGTTTACATAATCGGAGTGGTTGTGGGTCTTATCGGATTCCTGGGAATCTGGGTGGCACTTATTAACAAGGATTGGAAAAAGCTCGCTTCGATCAATATAAAGTGGAGAGTTGGATGTATAATAGTACAGCTTGGAGCAGCATTTTTATCATTAATTGTTTCATGTTCTGCAATGCTCTTCTCAGCAAGCTTTGGTAAGATAAAGTGGTACGATATCATCAGTGAGCCTAGAGTACTCTGCTTGACAAGTATCTTTATGTTTCCGGCAATGATAATAATATTCCTGATATATGAAGAGATCGTAAGACCATTTGCAAAGAACGATAATTCTGAAGATAGCGAAAACGAATAATACTCTAAAAAATATGGCCTGTTCAAATGCAGTTATGCAGATGAACAGGCTTTTTTATTGTTTCAACAACGTTCTGCACATGCGCGCGGTGAGTAAATGAACAGGCATTTTTCACACATATGCAGCATGTGCTGGGGAGATGAGCAGTTATTTTAATTTACTGCTTCGTAAGAAGATGGACGTTTTTCCTCTTAATGATAAGTTTGTCGCAGACTGAAAGTACTGCCGGCAGGAAACAGAGTATCATTACAAGTGCGCAGGTAACGCCTATTGAAATGATGTGGCATATCTGACCGACGGACGGATCTGCGAAGACGTAACCCATTATCCAGGTTATGAAGACCATGATAAGTCCGGATGTAAGTATAGTCCTGATCGATGCCCTGTAGGTACTGATCAGGGCGTCTTTTTTATCTTCTGTTCTTCTATATTCCAGATAGAAATTTGTAAATACGATAGCGTAATCTATGGTCGCTCCCATAAGGAGGCTTTGTACGATCAGGAGGGCAAGATAATTCATTTCAGTGCCCATGATGCCTATCACGACCATTGTTATGTAAACTGAACACTGGATCAGAAGAACCAGTATTGCAGGTATAAGCACTGATCTGAAGGTGATAAGTACAACTATAAATATAGCTATAGCTGTGATCAGTGTTATCTTATTCATTTCAGAGCTGAAGCTCTGTGACATCTCATAAGCCATAGGCGTGCTGCCGATAAGGTAATAGTTTCCTCTGAAATTATTGCGGCAGAGGTTGTCAAGGTATTCATTGAAATTCATTGCGTCATCGCTTCCATCGATAAGAACGGTGGAGACAGCGCAGATAGAATAATTCTTACCGATAAGCTGGCTCTTGCCGCCGGCAAGGCCCATCTGCACCAGAGTCATCATGGACTTTGTGTCGCTGTCGAGAAAACTGCTGAAGGTTTCTGATGACAGGATGTGGGAGATGAGAGTCTCAATATCCATTTTCCATGCAGGATCTCCGGAGGTTTTTGAAAAGTAAAGAAGATAGGCGAGACCGATGTAGCGTTTCATCGACTCGTCGGAGCCTTCTTCATTTCCTGAAAAATGAGCCGAGAGGCGCGACAGCTCTTCAGCCATCTCCGCTGCGGTATAGCTTTTGTCTGTCATAATGCTGTCCACAAAGGTACTGTAGAATTTGATCTCCGCCGCATCCTTATCACTGATCGAGTCCGTGAGAGAAAGGGTAAATGAAACCTCAGGGCGGTTCAGCACCTCAAGCAGTTCAACAATGCTGAGGGTATTGTAGCCGGTAAACTTCATAAGAAGCTTAAGGTCGGACTCCTTAACACCGGTCAGCTTTGAAAGCTGCGGCGCGGTGTATTCATACTTCATGGCTTCCTTGCTGCAGAAGGAACGGAGAGTCTTAAGGCTTTCGATGTCGCTTTCCTTCAGCATGCCGCTATACATAGGATCCGTAAGAACATCATCACATATAAATGCAGTGAAGCCTTCAAGAGTCATTTTCTCAGCTTTACGGTCTGCAAAATGATCATAGTAGAGAAGCTTCATGGTATCTACATTGAAAAATGCGGAGAAATCTCCGAGAGAACCGGAGAGGTCAGATGAACCGCCGGATGAGCCGAGGAACATTTCTCCAATATATGCAAGCATTTCTTCAGGAGATAGCTTTACGCCGAGAGTATTGCAGTAGCTGTTTACGGCGGTAACTCCGTATTTTTTGCTGATGGCTTCTGTCATGGCAGGAAGAGCTTCTTCATCAGTATTGCTGTAGAGAACAACAAAACGGTTATTTCTTGGAAAATGTGCTTCGACAGGATCGTCGCCCTTTGCTGCGCCGTAAGTGATCCGTGCGCTCCCTTTGGCATAAAATACAACCGCAAATGCCAGTATGAAAAGGATTGAGATAACTATCCTGGCCTTATATTCGAGGACGGCGAGACCGCGTACCGGGATGTTCGGAACCTTCTTCGCGGTTTTCTCTATCAGTTTGTCAAAGAGTATAAGAAGTCCCGGAAGCACAGTAAATACGCAGATAAGACTTATAAATACGCCCTTTGCCAATACAATGCCGAGGTCGGCACCGATTTTAAAATTCATAAAGCAGAGCGCAAGCAGACCTACTATCGTGGTAAGTGATGAGCTGCATACAGAAGGTATGGCAGAGGCTATCGCATCCTTCATGGCAGTAATGCTGAGCTTTTCAGCACCTCTGTCGGAAGCGTTCTTCCAAGCCTTCCGGTAGCGGTTGGAAAGTATTATCGAATAGTCCATTGCAAGCACAAGAAGCAGTATGGCTGCTATGGAATGAGTTGTTTTTGATACGCTTGGGAGAAAAAAGTTGGTTCCCATATTTATAAGGATCGAAAGACCGATGGAAATGATGAAAAGAAACGGCTCAATCCAGGATTCGCTCATCAGAAAGAGGATAGCCATAAGTATTATAACTACGCCTATTATGATATGAGTCGGAAGGGAGTCCGCGCCTTCTTCATTTGATGCACATACTACAGTATAGCTGTTACCGAACAGCTTTAGGACATTTTGCTCGATACTCTTAAATTCATCGGTATCGTAGGCCTTTTCGGTCTGTAGTATATAAAGCGTATAGCGGCCCTTATTATAATTGGAATCAGCTTCGTTATATTCGACCGACTGAACAAAGTTTATCCCGGAGAGCTTTTCCTTGATAACAGGCTTTTCAACATCCGGGAGGTCAGTAAACATCACGCGGAGAACTATCTCATCCTTCATGCCCGGAAATTCATCCTTCAGCACCTCGGTGCCCTCCTTCATAGGAGAGTCGGAAGGAAGATATTTTGACATATCATTATTGATATTTACTTTATCCAGCAGAATAAAGCTTACTCCTGCGATGAGGAGGAAGACTGCCAGAAGAATATATCTTGCATTTACCAGAAGTGTTGCGATTTTTTTCATATTGATCCTTTCCGTGCGCGTGTAAATCGGCATTGCCGGTGCGGAACTGGTGTGAAAGTGTATGACTGCAGCGCCGGTACAAAATAAAGTGGCATGTGCAGGACCTTATGTTCCGGTGCGGAATGTGCGCATTGATTCATATTGTCAGTATCGCATGTTTTGCGGTATAAATAAAGATTTTTATTTTATTTGGGGCGTGGTATAATTGACACGCTGAACCTGCGGGGAACGGCATTTTTTAGAAATGGGAGTCGCAAATGAAAAAGTATTTTTCTCTGGTCATTAAATATATTCTTGCCTTTATCATAACGGCAGCCGTGCTTCTCGGACTGCTTGCGGCAGCGGCTGCTATTCCAAGGGATAAAATACGTGAAAATGTAAAACGCTCTGCAAAGTATTTCTGTGAACGCGATATATTTGAGTATAAGGCTGAAGGGCAGAAACGCAGCGTTATAGATCATTATGCCGATGCAATACTGCTGAATATTGCTTTTCAGTATGATGATAAGGATATCTTAAAGTCGGTGATGTGGTCTTCGTATTACAGAAATGAGCGTCAGGAGGAAAGTAAAAATCTTCTTGATGCTGTAGAAGGGGACTATAAAGCAAACCAGCAGTATCTCAGATATTGGCACGGATCAAATGCAGTGGTAAGGCCGCTTCTGGTATTCTTCAGCATTAAAGGGATTTATATATTAAATGCTGTGATCCTTTTAATACTTCTTGCAGTGCTGGTATTTCTTCTGGCCAGGAGAGGGGCAGTGCAGCTGGTAGTAAGTCTTGCGGTGGGGCTGCTTGCCGTGTCGGTATGGTTTGTGCCGATGTCACTGGAATATACATGGACATTTTATATAATGCTTGTCATGTCGATAGTTGTGGTATTACGTGAGGGCAGACGCGGCAGCGGGCATGAAGGGAAACACGGAAACATATATGAAGGTGAACGTGACAGTAAGAGCAATAACCTTGGTATTTTGTTTATGATATGCGGAATGGTCACCTGCTTTATGGATTTTCTAACAACGGAGCTTCTGACTCTTCTTGTACCGCTTATGATAGTTATATGGTTCAGACATCACGGAAGCCCGGCTGAAGCTGCGCTTTTAGAAAAAGACGGAGAGAAATATAGGACTTTAGGACTGAAACAGGCTGCTGTCCTTACATTCAGCTGGGGAGCAGGATATGCCTTTATGTGGCTTACAAAATGGATCATGGCGGCAGTTGTGCTTGGTGAAAATGTTTCCGGCTATGTTAAGGAAAATCTTGAAGAAAGGATCAGCGGAGACCTCGGACTAAGCTTCGGAAGCTATCTCGGAGGCGCCTTAAAGAATAATCTTGGTAATCTTCTGCCGGGAGCCATCGGAAACACAGGTAAGATCATTACGATCATTCTGGTCTTTGCTGCATTTTATCTTTGCTTCGTATATAAGAAGGAGAAGGTGAACAGGACTGCCGCAGTATTATATCTGATCATTGTTTTTATACCACTTATAAGGTATTCGGTTCTGATGAATCATTCCTATCTGCATTCATTTTTTACATTCAGGGCGCTTCTTGCGTCGGTTATGGCTGTATTTCTTATAATATGTGAGCTTGTTGACTGGAGGGCTTTTGGACATGCGAATAAGAAAAAAAGAAGAAATTGATCTGTCCATCGTCATGCCCTGCCTGAATGAGGAGAAAACGGTTGGGAAATGTATAGATGAAGCGCTTGGGTTCATTTCCGCAAATGGACTCTGCGGAGAGGTTATAGTGGTTGATAACGGTTCGACAGATGATTCGGCCGGGATTTCCGCAAGGCATGGAGCTGTTGTCATTAAAGAAACAAGAAGAGGCTACGGAAGAGCTCTCAGGACCGGTTTTGCCGAAACGAGAGGAAGAGTTGTGATAATGGCGGATTGCGACACAACCTATGAGCTTAATGATCTGTCCGGAATCTATAAGAGACTTTCTTCCGGGAGATATGACATGGTGATAGGCGACAGATTTGCCGGTGGCATCGAGAGAAATGCTATGCCTTTATCGCATAAGATCGGAGCGCGGGCTTTGTCATTTATCGCCGGAAAGGTCTATAAAACAAATGTAAAGGATTTTCACTGCGGACTCAGGGGCTTTACCAGAAAGGCACTTATGAAGATGAAGCTCAGGACTACCGGTATGGAATTTGCCACGGAAACGGTTGCCGAGGCGGTGAGGAAGGGACTAAAGATTGGGCAGCTTCCGGTGCGTCTCAGAAGGTGCAGGTATGACAGAAGATCAAAGCTCAGAGCTGTTCGTGATGGAATGAGGCATTTAAGGTATATATTCAAAAATAGACACAGAAGGCTTTTTTGTTTCTTGCGGATGGAAGATCGATGTGATATTATGTAAATTACGCAAATAGCGGATAAAGAAAAAACAGTTAAAAGTATTTTTATAATTCTATTTAGGGAGAAGGGATAAAAGTGGACAAAAAAAGACTAAGAGGCAGACGGAAGAGATTCATGGCACTCTGCCTTGCGATAGCGATGATATTCTGCTATCAGCTGCCGGCATTTGCTAAGGATTATACGCTGAATCCGAACTATAATTCTGACGAACCGACTTCAAATCCGTCATATGATGAAGATATAGTCGGAAAGACGGTAAAGGCTGGAGATACGCTTACCTTTAAGCATCAGACGGGTTCTGATGATACAGTGGTGCTCTATTATAAAGATGATACAAATACTCTTATAGAAGAAGTGGACCGTAATGAGACTGAAAAGGATATAGTTGAAGAAATTCCGGTAGCACTTAATGGACAACTGTATTTTTCGGATGATGACGGATATGCTGATGCAATTTCTGATCCGGATGCTATAAGAGCGTGGGAAGTAAATAAAATTGCACCGAGTTATGCTTCCGGACTTGTTAAATATCTTTATGTTACTCTTACACCGGTTGATTCATATGTTATTACCTATCATGTCGATGGTGAATCATACTATGGTGGTTTTTATCTTGATAACGAGGGAAAGGCGCTGCTTTCTGCAAGTGAACTTTCAGCTAACGGAATCACTCTTTCTGAGGGAACAAACTTTATAGGATGGTACACGGATGCAGATTTATCGGGAACAGCGGTAACTGCTGTTGCTGAAAATGAAACCGGTAATAAGGACTTTTATGCTAAGCTTTCTTATGATATTACCTTTGTAACAAATGGTGGACAGTTCGATGATTCTTACGTTGTACCGGAAACCTATACTTCAGAGGATGAGATCATTCTTCCTGAAGAGGATGTAATCGGCAAGGAAGGATATCAGTTTGAAGGCTGGTATGATAATGCAAATCTTCTCGGTGAGAAGGTAACGATAATCAATACCGGTTCAAAAGGGGCAAAAACATTTTACGCAAAGTATAATACTGTAGAATATGATATCACCTTCGTGACAAATGACGGAGTGTTTGATGAAGCTTATGAGGTTCCTGCACATTACACTGTTAATGATGAAGTAATCCTTCCTACAAAGAATAATATCAGCAAATTCGGAACAAGATTCTATGGCTGGTACGATAATAAGGATTTTAAAGGCAAAGCGATAACTAAGATAGAAACCGGTTCTACCGGCAACAAGACCTTCTACGGAAAGTTTGCACCATACATTTATACTATCGAAGCAGAGGCTCAGTATGAGAAGGGCTCCGGTAAAAAGTATGTCCTTCATGTTTTAGAAGCGGATAAAGATAAGCTTTATAATGTTGTGGTAAATGGAAAAACTGTTGTTGCTCCAAAGAATTATACTGTAACAGATGGTTCAACAGTAATCACTCTCAGTTCAAAGTATATGAAAGGCTTTGATCTCGGAAATGTTGAATTTACAGTTAATTTCA
>ONVE01000066.1 GCA_900321215.1 uncultured Eubacterium sp.
AGATCGTCATAAAATCTCTTATCCTTACAATCATAGTTTCTGTATTCACCCGGCACTCTCTCAAGCAGCTCCTTTGATTTTTCACTGTCTCCCAGGAAATAATACATTTCTGCAAAACGTGTCAGACGCATCTGTTTATCAGGAGAATAAGCGAGGTAAGACTCTTCATCTTTACTCTTACGGCAGATATGCTCTCTAAACTTCAGTGCCTCTCTTCTTGCATCCTCATATCTCTTAAGACGGTAGTAACATTCAGCAAGTCTTAAATGTTCACAGCCTACCCACTCCTCATCAGAATACTCTCCTTCAGTCTCACGCTGCCTGTCATGTATGCGGACTACTCTTTCAAGACAATTTGCGGCAAGTTTATAATCCCTTGAAACATAAAGCATATGTCTTGCTATCATACTGAGGCAGTCTCTTACATCATAAAGAATCCTGACAGCATCATCCGGATCGGGGGTTCGTCCGGTCAAAGCTTCTTTATAAGCATCATGGATAGTTTTTCTAAAACCACTCTCATATTTTCTGCTATCACTTACAAACTTCCGTATATCCTTGGAAAGATTCTTAAAGCTCTCCAGATCTCCTGAAACCACGTAGAGATCCATTACTGTCAGCTGAAGATCAACTATATTATGCATAATGTCTGTTTTAGGTTCCTTAAGTCTTGATAACAGCTTGTTTATCATAAACGGAGGGATCCTCTGTGAATCCAGATTATCTGCCCCCATCCGCCATTCTTTTCTATATAGATCAAATGATTTCTTATATTCCTCAAGGCTTTTCTTACTGTCTCCGGCTTTAAGCCAGAGCTTTGCAATTTGTTCGTTATATTTAGCGCTGGTAAGCTTAAACCGCTCTCTGATATTGATAAAGAACTTTATCGCTTCATCATATCTTCCCTGAATTTCAAGACACTTGATATAGTTGGTCTGAAGTGCAGTATATGACTCTTCTTCAAAATGCCTGAGTCCTTCCATGAAAAGCTCCTCGGCTTCCTTAAGCCTTCCGGTCATCATATATGCATAGGCCTTCGCATTATATCCATAGGCATAATCAGGATCAAGTTCTATACATCTGTCAGCCGTCTTAATTGCATTTTCAAAATCATAGGCATCATTATATAAAATAGCAAGCCCGATAATGTAGTAAGGATCCTCATCACCGAGTACTGCCTTCTTTGCATGTAATACAGCCGCCTCAATATCCTTCTTGTCCTCGGTTTCAAAGTATCTGTCTCTGTAGTAATCAGACAGTTCCTCCCTTGCCTTAGGGAAAAGGTCACTTATCCTTACAGCCTCTTCAAGCTGGGCAAGCATTTCCTGCTTCTTTCCTTCCTTCTTAAGAACCACCGCATATTCATAATGAACTGCTGCATTTTCAGGGAAAAGCTCCAGCATATTTTTATATATCTTTATCTTTTCCTTTACTCTCAGACTCTGCTCGCCGTTATGCCCCGTAAGATCCACTAAAAGCCAGTACAGATCCTCATTTCTTTCATCCGCTGCAAGTCCCTTATCTATACATTCACGAATCTTCTTTATCTTATTCTGCCTTGTCGCAGCATCACTGTTGATATCTAAATATATCGAACGTCCGTAACTGCAGTAGAATTCTGCTATATCCTCTTCATTATAAAAATCTGTTTTGTTATTTTTGTCTATATCTTTGTCTGTGCCGTCAGTTTCAGCGTTACTGCTGTCTAACAGTTCTTCAAGCTTTTCAAATATTCGAACAGCTTCTTCGTTCTTACCCTCCGCAGCAAGCTTAGCAGCTACCTCCGCCTCGAGCCTCTGGCTGTTAACGTTATTCTCTTTTGCTTTCTCAATAACTCTGTCAAAGTCCTCAAAGTATCTGTAGATCCTGAAAACCTTTGCGGCATACAGATATGCATCAGCAAATCCCGGTACAACAGATGTTATATAGTAATAATCATCAATTACCTGCTGTACTCTTCTCAGATAATACGCCTCAAGCTGTCTTCCGACATACGCAGGAAGCATCTTATCATCATCCGCTATCATGCTCTCCCATACAGAAAATGCTTCACTGTATCTTTTTTTCCTATGTAAGAACTGAGCGACCGAGCTGCGGTAGCCCTGCCTTTCTCTTTCGTTATCAGCATACTTTTCCGCAATCCTGTAGTTTTCGAGGGCAGCCTCTTCATTTCCGGTATTCTCCTCACAGATACCCATAAAATAGTAGCTGTAGCCGAGTCTTTTCAGTCTCTTTCTCTCTTCTTTGGTAAGATTCTCCGGAAGATTGCCGTTCTCATCCTTCTTCTCTTCATAAAGCTTCACCAGCATCTCATGCCAGTGCCTTACATAAGGAACTGCATCCTCATATCTCTCATCACCAATGAGAGTTCTTGAATATAAATTATAGAAATTATATTCATTTTTCTCATCCGGCGGAGCTATACTGTCCAGTAATCTGTATACCTCTTCGGAATTCTTCTCTCTGAGCCTGCACCAGCCGAGTTCTATGGCAGCGTGCTGATCGTTACTATCCTTTTCCAATCTGTCCAGAAAATACTCGATCATACGTTTATCCGCAATCTCTCTGAAATCGTTTATAAATCTGCTCGAGTCATTTAACTCACTTGCCTTTAAGGCTTCATCCTCAGCCTCCTCAAAGTCCCCCTCAAGGAAAAGGTATTCTGCCAAGGCAAGCCTTGCAAAACCAAAGGAATTGTTGTTCTCGATCACGCTGTCAAGAACACTCTTATATTTCTTATATTCCGGTACAGTGCCCGGATTCTTTATCTCTTCACCAAATAAAACATGAAGCGCAAAGCCCTCAGTAAAAATGTCTATCTCCTCGCTTCTTTCTTCATCAGCAAGGATCCTTGCGATTCTCAGTGCTTCCTCTGTCCTTCCTGATGAATATAAGCACATCATAAGAAGGAGAGCCTCAAAAGGATGCCATATCTCATGCTCTCTCATCGCACTAAGAGTACCTACGCACTTTTTAAAATAGTTATCATTCTCTTCCTGCAGCTCATATATGCTGTCATAAAGTCCATAATGGCTGAAGGCTCTTACAGCCTCTCTGATATATATATCATCTTCATTTTTAAGCTTTTCTCTATCCTCTTCTATCATAGGAGGAAGCTCGATCTCCCTCATAAAGAGATAATCAGACCTGTCCTTTACGAGTGCAAGCTTTCTATACGGAAAGAATGATCCGTTTTTAATATTATTGCAGATATAGGATATAAAATCCTCCGGAAAGCTGTTTTTAAGCTCATCGGCTTCATTTAATATATTGAACGCCTCATCAAAAAGCCTCCACATTTCATTCGAATATGTAAAGCAGCTCATTGTGAAGACAAGAAATGCATTCCTTACTTCGTCAACTGTATCAAGTCCAACGATAAGAGGATCCGACAGCCATTCCTTCCAGGCTTCCGGATCATTTCTCTTATATATATCCTTATAAAGCTCTTCAGCCTTATTGATAAGGATCTTCACCGGAGTAAGCTCTTCCTCCTCCGCTTCCTCCGAAGACTTCTCCTTAGACTCCTTAAGAAATCTGAGAGCTTCTTCAAATGCTTCTCTAAGGTTCTTAAAGCCTTCCGGATCATCCTCCGGATTTGTAACGAGAAGCTTTTCTCTATAAGCATTTCTGATAACCGCTTCATCACTGGTTTCGGTTATCCCCAGTGCTTTCCAAAAATCCATAAATACTTTCCTTTTTATCTTTTAGTCTTCCAATTTAATATTATCCAGAAGATCTGCCAGAGAATATCTAAGCTCCTCCGGATCTCCATCATCATGCGCTGACTTATAATACGGATTAAGCGTAAGGACCGGCTCCTTCATCATTTTTGCATACAGGAGCGCCGTGTTATATGCATCCGTAAGTCCATCGTGAGCGCGCCCTTCTGTTACGATATCGGTTGCTATAAGCGCCTCCTCGAGAGAATATGACTTCTTCATTTTCATCTTCTCGGAGAAGAGAGGCTGGCAGTCGTACCAGTTCTCATAAAGCGCATTCATTCTGTCAAGAACTATGCCTTTCTTATCAAGCTCATGGATCAGCTGATATTTATCCGTCGTACTCCATGAGACCATTGTGACGTCCCCCTCAGGTATCCATGCAAGAAACTTCTCCATCACCGGAAGAAGCAGCTCCGCATTCTGCACATCCTTCGGCTTGATACCGGTAAGCTCACTTATAAACTTACTTATCTGACCATACTGCGGATGCACATACGAATTAAATTTATCTATAACATTATAATCTTCATCAAGGGCAGCCGCACCGATCTGTATTATCTCACTTTTATATCCGTATTGTGATTTATTCACTCTTGGAACGGTACACATTTCAAGATCGATCACAACATATTTTCCCATAAAAACCCTCCTTAGTTCTCTATGATCCCCCGTTAAAATGCTCTGAACTATTAGTATACCACATTTTCAAGTATGTAAAAAGTCCTATATATTACCCTTATCTCATGCTTCTTACTGATTTTTCTACTCAGCTTCCTGCATTATTCTTATTTTCTTTCTGACATATCTGTAGACGACCAGAAGCCCTAAGATGGTTATCGTCCACGACACCGGATAAGTTATATATATCATCGCAGTATTGTGGAATATACTCATCTTGAAGAAGGTCTTCAGCCAGAGTATCCTGAGTCCGCAGGCTCCTATCAGTGACACGATCATCGGAAGCACCGAAAAGCCCATGCCTCTTATGGAACCGACAAGTACATCCATGATACCGCAAAGGAAATAAATGGTGCATATTATAAGCAGTCTGTCAAAGCCCTTATCTATAACCTCCGCCTTAGGCGAATATATCCTGAGCAGCTGATGGCCGAACAAAACCTCCAGATTTCCGAGAACAAGGCCAGTTACGAAAACGAAAAGCACTCCTGTTTTCAGTATCTTTCCTATCCTGTCATACCTTCCTGCACCCATATTCTGGCTTGTAAATGAGATAGTCGCCTGATGAATAGCATTCATAGAAACATATACAAAACCCTCAAGGTTCTGTGATGCGGAATTACCCGCGACAACTGTGGCTCCGAAGGTATTTACCGACGACTGAATAACAACATTTGAAAGTGAGAAAAGCGTTCCCTGCAGACCTGCCGGTATACCCACCTTAAGTATACGGATAAGTGTATCCTTATCGATACCAAGCTTTTTCAGATTCAGCCTTATATCGCTCTTCTCTCTGATAAGGCATATCACGATAAGAGAAGCCGAAATCACCTGTGAGATGACCGTCGCCGTCGCAACTCCCTGCACATCCATTTTAAGCACGATCACAAATATCAGATTGAAGATAACATTTATAACTCCTGCCGCAGTAAGGAAGTACAGCGGTCTTTTGGTATCTCCGACAGCACGAAGTATCGCACTTCCGAAGTTATATATCATCATTGCAGGAAGTCCTATAAAATATATCTTAAGATACTTTGATGCAAGCGGAAGCACCTCAGCCGGTGAATCCATAAGCGCAAGTATCTTTCCCGCAAAGAGAATACCGAAGATCATAAGAAATATACCGCCGAGAAGTGCAAGCACCATGGATGTGCTCACTATCTTTCTGGTATGCTCACTGTCCCTTGCTCCCATAGCTTTTGCGATAAGCACGTTGGTTCCCACGCTCAGTCCTATGAAAAGATTTGTCATAAGATTGATAAGTGAACTTGTAGATCCTACAGCCGCAAGCGAATTTGAGCCTGCAAACTGACCGACAACAACGGTATCGGCAGCATTAAAAAGCAGCTGGAGCACGCTTGAAAGCATGAGCGGCACTGAGAAAAGTATCATTTTCTTCAGTATCGGTCCGTTCACCATATCTATAGTATTGCTTTTATTTTTAACTGTTGTCATTATTCTACCTTTTTTTCTCTTTTCCCAAGCAGCATGCCCAGAAAATATCTGAATGAGGCATTTTTAAAGAAAACCGCCGCCATAAGAACATTTGGTACAGTAATACATATAATGCCATCAAGGATCAGCTTCTTTAATCCTGCCGGATTTAAATATGAGTTTACACCTTCCGCAAGAAAAAATGTACATGAACATACAAAAAAGAAGATGAAAAGATACCCCAGCATCTCTTTAGCATAATCCACGGCACGTCTCTCGAAAAGTCTGATATAAACAAACTTAGGATAGCTGAAGCACCATAGCGCAAGGGAGCTGATGATTGTTCCCATAAATACACCCGCAAGTCCGAATATCTTAAGAAGAATGATCGACGAAACCAGATTCAGGAGTGACTCCGCAAGCGGAACAAAGCGGTTTTCGTAAAAAATCCCCGCTGCATCCTGAAAAGCACTGTAGGTTCCTCTCATAAGAAGCTGGAAAAACTGCAGCGATAATATCACTGCAACAAGCATACCAAGAAGATACCTGTCCCCGAACCACCATCCGATAAAAGGTTGAATAAGGACCATCATGGATGTAGCCGCAAAGCATGCTATCCAGAAATTCATGAATCTTATCCTTTTAAACACGGAAAATGAATGTTCTTTATCCTCTGTTATAAGCATATTTCCGACACTCGGTGTCAAAGCTGCTATTGCCTGCTGGAAAAGCTTTGTTGCCGCATCGATCACAAGGAAATAATTATTGTATAATCCGACAGTTTTCAGCTTCAGGAAAACAGAGATAAGTATATTATCGGTTCCATTTACTATGAAGGTACCGATCTTGTGAAAGAACAGCGCCCCGACTTTTTTCTTTATATCAGCAAGCACTTCCTTATCAAGCGGCTGTGCTTTACGTCTTTTTAAGAAAGGATACATTCTGTCCGCAAGGAACGAAATGACTATATTCTCAAATATACGGAAAGCAAGCTTAACCAGAAGATATGCATAATAATCATGTGTAAGATAAAGCATCATAAGCTGAGCCGTATTTACACTTATAAGATAAATAATATGTATTATGCTTAATAAATAATTCTGCTGGTCTGCATAAAGTATCGATCTTTTGTAGCTTAAAAGATACGAGAATACCACATCAAAAAGATATATCAGAAAAATAGCGGTAAGATTTACATCTGCCTCCCCCGGTTTTGCTATCAAAGGAAGTATCGGGATCAGGCAGAGTCCTGCCATTAAAATAATACCGGCAACAATATGAAAGGCCTTCCTGTAAAACTTCATAAGAGAAAGGACGAGGTCCTCGTCCTTATCCTTAAGCGGTTTATAAAGATGAAATACTACTGCTTCACCGATCCCGAGATCGACTATCGCAAGCATGGTTATAACATTTGAAAAAAGTCCGTTCAGACCGGCATATTCAAGTCCGAGTATATTTATAAAAATCTTCTGTGCAAGAAGCCCTATTATGATGGCTGTAACATTTGCAAACATTGTGAAGAGAAAATTCCTGGCGGATTTCTTTGTTCTTCCGATTTCTTTTCCAGATTCCTCTTCCGGTCCGTCCGCCTCCTGCTCATCACGAAGTGCGGCAAGCTGCCCTGCATGAGCCGCAAAGATAAAGATAAAGAAGAAATTGGCAAATGCATGCTGCTCCAGAACGAACATAAGAAGATACAGACCCAGAAAAAGAGATATCCACTTGCTTATATCCTGTTTTCTTGTTCTGAAAAGCTTTACCACCGTATAACCTATAATGGAAAGGAATATAAAGAGTCCTATGATACCGCATTTATAAAGCACTTCAACAAACTCATTATGGGTAGTCTGGATAACACTGTTAAACCAGAAGGTCTTATATCCGTGTCCGAGAAAAGGATAAACTTTAATCTCCTTAAACGCCTTATCCCATACAAAGGTTCTGTTTGTAAGGTCAAGCCTTTTGTGAAGTATATCGACAATAAGCCATTTAAAGATCTTCTGCCCCCTGAAAACGACGATAAAAACCGTAAAGAATATCCCTGTCAGCGACAAGGTCACAGAATTGAATATCTTCGTCTTATCAAGCATTTTCGGAAACAGCATGATAATAAAAAACGGCAGAAGCACAAGGCAGGCCGTCCTGTTTTTTACAAGAAACGAAGAAACCATTATGAGTGCGGTGCTGATATAAGCAAATCTCAGTTTTTCCTTATAAAGTACCGTAAATATCGTAAGGAAGAAAAGAAAAGCAGCCTGAAATGCAATATGTCCGCTCTTAAATCCAAGAAGCCAGTTTTCAGGATAAAAGCCGTTCATGGTTGAATACATTCCTTTTCTGAAAATGCATACCAGTATCAGATTCCCGTAAGTAAGCGAACCGAAGAAAATGATCTGCGATTCCAGAAAGGCTCTCAGATTCTTAAGAATTCCATATTCAATGATAAGGCATATCATTACCGTGGCAAAAGCATATTCCAGCGATCTTTTCATGCCATCGTTACCATTTACCTTTGAAGCTATGCACATAACAAGAAGAAGTGCACCGAAAAGAAGGTGAACAGGCGATATTCTTTTGACAAGCCTGTCCTTCAGAAAAAGCAGTACGACCACTCCGCCCGCTATCACCTCTAGCATTGTATAGGCAAACGGAACCTTTTCAAAATTATCCCAAAGAAGCGGAACCTGATAAAAAGGAAATGTCAGGCACAAAAAAAGAACCACATATACCAATTCTTTCAGCCTTTTTTGCTTTTCACTGTTCATTATACTCCTCCGTTTTTATGTTTCCAGAATAAAAAGAGCAGTCGCAGCTTAAAGAGAATAGCCTTCTGTCTGTCTCTTCCCGAAGCATATCTTATATACTTTAAGGATTTTATACTCTTCCACGGTTCATCTCTGTGAAGATGCTTAAGTATCTTCCGTCTCTCCACCCTGCCGGGACAGTAGTCCGGATGGCCGTAAAGACATTTATATATATATCTCAGTGAATCCATGACAAGTCTTGTATATCCATGGTATTCAAGCTTATTATCAAGATCAAGCAGTTCGGATAGTCTCTCTATCGGTTTTTCGATATCTGATATAACATTTTCATTAAATGCATTTGAAACCGACGCTTCATTTTCGAAATAGTAATACCAGACGGATCTTAAGTAGCAGATCTTAAGGCCTGAAAGCATTTCAATATTCCAGATTGCATCCTCATATATTCTGATGCCTTCCGGGAACCTGTAATCTCCTTCGATAAGGGCATTTTTTCTGATGAATCTTCCCGCTATTCCTCTGCTGATATAGCCTCCGTCTTCAAATCTGTAAGGTTCGGCTATACATTCAAAATGTGTTTTATGCTTTCTTTTCTCTGTAAGCTTTATAGTCCTGCTTTTTAATTCTTCCGCAGTAAATGCTCTTTCTTTTCCGGATATCCCTAAAGAATTATCTACGGACACAGCCGGATTTTTATCACTGTTTTTATCGCTGTAAATATATAATGTTCCGCCAAATACCGCATCATACTTTGAACTGCTGAGAACAGTCACTGCCTCTTCAAAGCAGAAACGGTCAAGAGTATCATCTCCGTCAAGGTAAGTAATGATATCTCCCGCAGCCTTCTCAACCGCAAAATTTCTGGCTCCGGATACTCCAAGGCTTTCCACTCTGAAATATCTGATCCTTGCATCTGTCCCGGCGATCTTTTTCATTACAGCCGAGAACTCCTCCCTGCTTCCGTCATCTATCAGAAGTATCTCATAATTATCATAACTCTGAGTAAGAACACTCTCTACAGCCCGCTTTAAGTACTCCTCATTTCCGTTTTTAACCGGCAGTATTACGCTTATCTTATCATTCTTCATAATAAGCCTCTAATTCATGGGTCAGTCTATCCTCTTCCGGAGGAATAGTCATATAATCACCGTAAATACCTGTAAGATATTCATCGTAAGCCGCCGTTGCAAGAAAATAATGTCCCTCGAAAAAAAGCTCGGTCATTTCCTCAAATTTTTCCTTCGTAAGTACCTGTCCCGGACCGTCGTAAGCCCAGCTGATCATTCCGCACTTTGGTGAATGTGAATACGAATACTTTAATCCAAGCCTTCTCTGCAGTGCAGAGATCCTTCTTCTTCCTATAAGCTTTGCAAGCGGCTTAAGAAAAACAGCCTTTACCACTATCTTAAAGCCTGTTTTTCCGTAACCCGTATTAACAGCTGAAATGATATTCAGCTTAACAAGTATCATACCAATCCTGTAATGAAGCTTTATCCTCTTCTCCGAATCAGGAAGTCCGTCAACCGGGAAAATATCTATCCAGACTGACTTAACGTCCTTCTGTTTATAATGCTTCTCCGAAACCTTAGTCTTCCTGTCAAACAATTTCATATATGGTGCGTCAAGCGTCTTATCCTCAAAAGAAGCAAGAAAAAGATTATCCGGCCACAGTTTTTTCTTTCTGTTAAGCCTCAGAAGCTTTTCATAATCCGGCCTTGGCATCGTAAGATCAATATCATCGTCCCACGGAATAAAGCCTTTATGTCTGACAGCGCCGATAAGAGTTCCAAAGGCCAGAGAATATCTCAGACCGTATTTTCTTGCAACCCTGTCAAATTCGATCAGCATTTTAAGCTCTGTATTCTGTATATCCCCTAAAGTCATTTTCTTAAGCATCATTTATCTCCCTTAAGCCTTGCAAAAATATTACAGAAAATACCCATCAGCGGATAAAAATGGCAGAGCATGAATATCATGACCTTTCTTGATTTAACTATAGGACCTGCGAGCAGTCTTTTTTCACATTCCTTAAGGTCGGCTCTTAGCCTCTTCTCCTGCTCTTTATACTCCCTGTTTATAGTTTTTCTCGGAACTCTGGTGATCATTCTGAGAAGAAGGGTAAAGTTTATTCTCTCCCTGTTCAGTATCGCATAAGAGCTGTCCGGCTCAACGCCTTCGGTTATCCTCTCCATCTCATCCCATACGGTGATAAGATCAAAATCCTGCATTGAGAATCTGCTTGTCGCACTCTCCGTATTCTTGAAATAATAATATCCTACATCACTTATCTTTATGATCTTTTTCGCATCCGCAACCGCTCTGTAGGTTCCTATTACATCCTCGCCTATTCTTATATCCACCGGGAAAAGGTCTTTAGGCAGCAGTTCTCTCTTATATAGCTTTGCCACCGGATAATGTACCCATTCATTGTTATCAATTTTAAACAGTATCCTAAGATACTTATCTCTGTCGTATTCCTTATATCTTACGTTGGCTGTAGTAGTCTCCTGATCTTCATTATCAACTCTCTGAAGCTCGCAGGTAACCAGATCAGCCTTTTTTTTGACCATAACCTTAATAAGGTGCATGACCAGATCTCTCTTGATCCAGTCATCACTGTCAACAAACATCACATAATCGCCTGAAGCCTTATCCAATCCGGCATTTCTTGCCTTGGATACTCCTCCATGCGGTATATCAACCAATATGATCCTGCTGTCATTTTTAGCAAGTTTTCTTGCAATCTCGGGAGAATTATCAGACGACCCGTCATTGACCAGTATTATCTCCAGCCTTTTGTAGGTCTGATCTGTTATACTGTCAACACATCTTTTTAAATACTTACCCATATTATAATAAGGCACAATAACACTTACCACCACATTTTCTCCCTTTCGATCCCTAAAGCCTTTTACTTATATACATTTCACAAAGAGCATCTAACAAGACTTTGTTATCTTCATAAGTTATATGTCCTATATGCCCGACTCTTAATACGCTGTCAGCTTTATCGCCGCCATTCGGACATACCCATATTCCATATTCTTCCTTTAATATCCTGACGATCTCTTTTGCCCCTTTAGATAAAGGGGTAAGAGCTGTTACGGCATTTGACGGATTCTCCGGAACTATCATGAGGGGCAGATCCCGTATACCCTCTCTGAACTGTTCTGCGACTTTGCTTATCCTTGATATTTCACTCTTCGTACCGCCGCAGGAAATTATATCTTCAAATCTTTTATGTATCTGCAGAAGTATCGTAACCGCCGGTGTGAAAGGAGTCTGTCCTCTTACGCCGTTTATCAAAGCATCTTTAAGGCTTAGATACATGCATACTTCTTCATTATCATTTATTCTTTTAAGTGCTTCCGGTGCCAGCGCCACAAGTGAAACGCCCGGCTGACAGGCAAGCGCCTTCTGGGAACCGGTGAGCACCGCCGCAGCATTAAGCTCTGTCATATCAAGCTCGTCTGCAAGAAATGCACTTATGGCATCAACTATGAGCAGAATACCGTTCTCCTTACAGAACTGTGATACCATTTTCATATCATATAACAGTCCTGATGAGGTCTCATGCATATTTATAAGCAGAGCCGTATGGTCCTCCAGTCCACTGAGCTGCCCGCGGGTCAGCTGTTTTCCGAATTCACATTTTACTTCTGTATATTTTTTCCTATGAAGCCTGCAGAGCATTGCAAATCTCTCTCCAAAGCTTCCTCCGTTTATTACAATGACCTTATCCTTATCACTCAGGATATTCATCACGCAGGATTCCATTGCACCTGTTCCCGATGCAGTTAGAAACACCGCCCTGCTGCCCTCCGGCGCATTCAGGAGCTTTAAAAACATTTCTTCATTTTCAAGCATTGTTTTCGAGAATTCCGGAGTTCTGAAATATGGTGCGGAAACACCTGCAACACTGATTACATCCTCAGGCGACATTACCGGACCCACAGTAAAATTTAGCATTATAGAGCCTCCAAATATCAGTTAAGATCGGTGGAAATGTGCTTTAACACCCTCTGATAATCCTCTATCGTATCAACCTCCGACCAGAAGATACCATCAACATCAACCGTGTGGATATCTTCACTTCCGACAAAGGAATATAAAACATTTTCCCACCAGAGATCATACTGTCCATTTTCGATCATTAAACATAAACGGTCATGGAATTTTCTGATCCACTTTCCTTTTAAGACGCCGATTCCGACATATTCACTGTTTCTTTCTTCTCTTCTCAGCTCCTTACCGAATCTTTGGAGCAGACAGTTTTTACTTTCGAAATAATAATCCCCGGAATCAGCCCTCGTCTTATCCTCAAGAAGAAATTCATCATAATCTGCCGATAATATCCTGTCGATCATCTCCTCAGTATAATATACATCAGCATTTGCGATCATGATATCTTCATCTGTCAGAAATTCCTTTTCGGCATACCACAGACTTCCGATACTGTTCGTAACTCTGTAGAAAGGATTGTAGTATATTTTAACATCATAGCCCTCAAGTGCCTCATCAAGCATCCGATGCTTAAAGCCTGTAATGACTATAACCTCTATGTTGTTTTTTTTCAGAAGTTCAACAGTGTGGATGATAAGAGGTTTTCCTCCGACATCCAGAAGGCTCTTCGGCATCATGCCGATATCCTCCGTAATCCTGCTTCCCACCCCTGCAGCAAGCAGTATGGCTTTCATCCTACGGTCCTCCCGTCTATCTACAATTAACACTGATTTTACTATATCATTTCAGTGTTTGCAAACAGTATATAAATATTAATAAAAATTAATGAAGTGTTTTACACTATTTCTTGGCAAGTGTACTCTTGATAATCCTTATAATTTAGTATATATTAACTAATAGCGTAAAGGCACTTTACAGTGTCTTTAATAGACATACTAATTTATGGAGGATAATAATATGTCAAAAGAAAAAGTTGTACTTGCCTACTCAGGCGGTCTTGACACAACAGCCATTATACCATGGTTAAAGGAAAACTATGATTACGAAGTAATCTGCTGCTGTATCGATGTAGGACAGGAGTCAGAGCTTGACGGTCTCGAAGAGAGAGCAAAGCATTCAGGTGCTGAGAAATGCTATATCGTAAATGTTATCGATGAGTTCTGCGATAACTACATCATGCCAACAGTTAAGGCTGATGCAGTTTATGAGAATAAATACCTTCTCGGAACATCATTTGCAAGACCTCTTATCGGTAAGGTTCTTGTAGATATCGCCCGTAAGGAAGGCGCTGTAGCAATCTGCCACGGTGCAACAGGTAAGGGAAATGACCAGCTTCGTTTTGAGCTTGCTATCAAGGCACTTGCTCCTGATCTTAAGATCATCGCTTGCTGGAGAGATCCAAAGTGGACATTTGATTCTCGTGAAGCTGAGATCGCATACTGCGAGTCAAAGGGGATCAAGCTTACATTTGATGCTAAGCACAGCTACAGCCGTGACCGCAACATCTGGCACATCAGCCATGAAGGTCTTGAGCTCGAGAGCCCTGCAAACGAGCCTAACTATGATGATCTTCTCGTTCTCGGCGTTTCACCTGAGAAGGCTCCTGATGAAGGCGAATACATCGAGATGACATTTGAATCAGGCGTTCCAAAGTCTCTTAACGGCAAGGAAATGAAGGTTTCAGACATCATCCGTGAGTTAAACAAACTCGGTGGAAAGCATGGTATCGGTATCATCGATATCGTTGAGAACCGTGTAGTTGGTATGAAGAGCCGTGGCGTATATGAGACACCTGGCGGAACAATCCTTATGGAGGCTCATAAGCAGCTTGAGGAGCTTGTTCTTGACCGTGATACATTAGATTTCAAGCGTCACATCGGTATCAAGTTTGCTGATCTTGTATACGAAGGAAAGTGGTTCTGCCCACTTCGTGAATCTCTTCAGGCATTCATCGAGAAGTCTGACGAGAGAGTTACAGGTACAGTTAAGATGAAGCTCTACAAGGGCAATATCATCAAGGCCGGTACAACATCTCCATATACACTTTATTCTGAATCACTTGCAAGCTTTACAACCGGTGATCTCTATGATCATAAGGATGCATCAGGCTTCATCAATCTCTTTGGTCTTCCTATGAAGGTTAGAGCAATGCTCGATCAGGAAAGAGAAAAGAAAAATAAATAATAAGCTTTAATCAATAAGTTTATAAAGATAAAAACTGCTGCTTTAGTTTCTGAGCTAAAGCAGCAGTTTTTTTATCATTTATATTTTCATTTAATCATTTTAAAGGATCTTTTGATAAATCCATCTCCTAGAAGAATACATGATTGCCGATAACGATGTATGGGCAGTCAAGTGAAGAAGGATCCATATACCATGTAGGTCTGAAGCTGAGGAATGAGCCTATATTGTTGTAGCCTCCTACAGCTGCATATACTGCATCAAATGTAGTCTGTGGAACCCCATTATCATAAGCATTTGAATATGCCCATGAATAAACTGCACTGAACTGATACGGCGCATATATTACGTCGTACATAGAATATCCCCATCTTCCGGTATTAAGTCTATTGATTACAACATTTGCAACCGCTACCTGACCTTCATAGGATTCAGAACCTGCTTCTGCATAAACAATGGCAGCCAGAAGTCTGATATCTGAAGCTGAGTAACCGCCTGCGTCATAGTAACCGAGAGAGTCTGCATCATGCTCCTCTGTTGTTTCTTCCTCTGTTGTAGTCTCCTCTTCAGTTGTTTCTTCTTCTGTGGTTGTCTCTTCTTCTGTTGTGTACTCTTCTGTGGTTGTCTCTTCTTCTGTTGTATACTCTTCTGTAGTTGTTTCCTCTGTATCCTCTTCAGAATACTCGGTAGTCTCTTCTTCAGTAGTTACATCATAATCATCGTAATCAGTGTCGTCATCTGAGTCATCATAATCTGAATCATCCGAGTCATAATCCGAATCATCGTCTGTATCGTCATCTGATGAATCGAAGTCGTAATCCTCTGAGTCAGCCTCTGTATCATCCTCGGAATTTCTTCCGTTTATAACATTTCTAAGCTCTTTTGCTGAAAAAGCCTCAGGGAAACCATCTGTTACTCTTACGCTCTCAGCTGCGATGTATCCGTATGCACCGTCGGCAAGTCTTATACATTTTACTGTATCACTGCTTGCGAACTGTGACACTTCATATATACTTCCTGATGAAGCTGTAAATATCTTAGAGCTGTCAGTCTCTACGCTGCTTAAAACATTTGCGTTCTGCTTAAGGACAGCCACCTTGACAACATAGTCCTCAGCCGCCTCTGTTGCAGCCTTATCTCTAAGTACTTCCGACTTCTCAACGTATCCCTTGACCTTACCGGACTTAATCTGTATCCAATCGCCCTTGGCAGCAACAATCTCACCAACAGCGCCCTTATACATATATCCTACGATCTCACCATCATTATCAGCTGTCTTTCTGACATAAATGCTGTCTGCTGAAGCGATGACCTTTCCGGCCATATTGTACTTAACCTCTGTTACAGAGTTTACTTCAACCGCTTCAATACCGATCTTTCCCTCTTCAGAGGTGTTTTTTACTGCCGGACTCTCTGTGACAGCTGTATCTGCTGCTCCGACTGCCGTCTCTGAAGCAGTCTCCTTTCCGGCTGAAACTGTATTATAACTATCTTTAACTGTTTTCTTCTCACTGTTTGCCTCTTTAAGAGAACCTATAGCAAAAACAGTCAAAAACACGACCGATACTGCGATCATCAGCACCAGTGTATTCCTAACTGCAAAACGTGTTGTAAGAACATTTTTTCTCAGATAAAGCTTCATTCTCTGAAGTTTATACTTGTTTCTCTTACTCATTATTTATCCCTTACTTTTCTTAAAAGCAACTATCTTATGTTAACTTTTCATCCTGCAAAGCCGCATAAACGTGTGCTTTTCAGAATATTTATGTCAATTTATGTAAATATGTTACAAATTTGTTACAAAAGGATAATAACACTATTTAACATTTATGTCAAGTTTTTAATCTTTTTGAAAGAATTAACCTGAATAATACCTTTTGAAAACCGGTTCACAGAATTTCCTTTTTGGAAAACCAGCCCACAAAATTTCCTTTGTGGAAAACCGATTCTAAGAGAATTGCCCCAAAAAGCAAAAAAACACCGTAAATGCCGGTCCACCCTGACATTTACGGTGATAGTTTTCTTTATAGATATGCTACAGCTCCTGTGCCCGGTCCAAGAAAGGATCCGGAGGTTATGCCCATCGGAAGGATGATAAACTCCTCACCGGCATTTCTCTCTAAGAAGGATTCCTTTATCCTTTCACTTCTCTCATCATTTGCTGCCGATGAGATAAGAACAGTTTTATCTATACCCTTTTCAACAGCCTTATCGATGATATATTTCTCTGCGTTGGCGTTTCCCCTCATTTTACTCTTAATGACTACGCTTCCATCCTCTATCGCAAGGATAGGTCTTACCTTCATCGCAACAGCTGGTGACGGCTCGCTTACAGAAACCATTCCGCATCTCTTTAAATGATTGATATCTTCGACATAGAACCAGGTTGATACAGCCTCAGCCATCTTTTCTACCGCAGAAATGACCTCTTCAAAGCCTGCCCCTTCTTTCATCTTCTCCGCAGCCCTGACAGCTATAAGCGACTCTCCAACGGAAGCTGTCTTCGTATCCAGCACACTTATCCTTCGATCAGGATATTTTGTCTCAAGTAACTTTTTCGCCTCGCAGGCGTTGCTGAAGCCAGGAAGAAGCTTTCCGGATACAGAAAGATAGATAATGTCCTTTCCTTCCGCAAGGATGCTCTCAAATATCTTCATATAGCTTTCCTTATCAGGAATCAGCGGCACCGGAAACAGCCCGCTTTTTACGCTGCTGAAAAACTGCGTATAAGTTATCTCTGTTTCATCATTTGACAGATAATCCTTATCACTCAGTCTTACCGTAAAAGGGATCACACTAATTCCAAGCTTCTTAGCCATATTTGATGTAATCTCTGAACAACTGTCTGTTATGATAATGTAACTCTCCATAACTACACCCCCATATTGTATAAAAACTATTAGCTTTATCTACTGATCCCCCATTGATCATGCATTTGCCCTGCTAATTTTTATCAATATAACTGAAATATTCATCTATTCCGTCAGCGATATATCTTGCCATCTCTTCTCTGTTATCGCTGTCAGAAAGTCTCTTATCATCCTTTTCATTTGACAGAAAACCTACATTTATAACCGCTGCAGGAATACTGTTACAGTAATTAAGAACAGTCATACCGTCTGTTACAGCTATACCTCTGTTTCCACAGCCGGTTCCGTCCGCAAGATGATCAAGCACCAGATTGCAGAGCCTGTTGCTGTTATCATATATTTTCTCACTCTCTACATTTGCCTTTGTATTTATAAAGCCTATCGCTCCAAAGGTCTCATCAGAGGATGCACTGCCTGCCTGAAGCCTGATGAATATTTCTGCATCACTTCCGGCCGCCATGACCGCTCTGTCTCTGTTGGAAAGCTCTACTGTTGAAGAATCTCTCGAGAGGATAACAACGTAGCCCCTTCTCTCGAGCTCCGATTTAAGTCTTATTGATATATCAAGCATAAGCTCATATTCATAGTTTCCTGTTGAGATACCGATATTTGCCGGAGCCATCTTAGCCTTCTTCTTGTCGGAGCCGGGAGCATTTCCCTCCTCCTCACTCATGGCCTTGATCTGCTTTGCAGGATCGATAAATACGATATGGCTGATCTTATCGGCATCCATCGGAGTAGCCCATTTTACATTTGTTTCCTTAACAAGATTTGAGGAAATGTAGAAGCTTGAGCCGTTCACCTTTACTCTTGTCCAGCCTTCCTTCGTACCGGTCCTGTGAAGATCCACGCCCTTAAGGAGGACCATGTAGACCTCCGAATCGGTATTTGGTTCGGTTCTGACATTTATAAGATCATCTATGGTCACAACATAATCATCATAGATGGTAAAGCCCTGACTGTCCGTCTTGTTATCCTGCTTATCATCCTTGATAACGCTGCTGTCTACCTTCTTCTTAACCGTTTCCGTGGTAATGCTGTCAGCCTCTCTCGGATCATCCTTCTCCTTCGTACCTTCCTCTCTGCTGCCGCAGGCTGTTACCATAAGGGCAAGCATCAGTACTGCCAGGATTATCAGCTGTATGCGCTGTATTCTGTTTTTATAGCTCTTTTTTTCCCGGTTCACTATATATCTCCGAATCTATATATTATCATCCTTTTAAGTTTACCATACAGGCCTATAACTTGCAATCCGCTTACTTAAATGCAAAGCGCCTGACAATATACGAAAACAGTCCTCCGCTGTATGTTTCATACATGGAATCCTTGACCATTCCCGGATCGTCTGTAATGATATTGTCCACATCGAGGAGCATCATATTCTCAAGGTTGGTCTTGTTGTTGATGGTCCAGACGTAGACCTCCTTGCCTCTTCTGTGGATATTTCTGACAATGACATTATCCACATATTTATAGTTTATACTGTATGCATCCGCATATTTAAGATCGTAATAATTACCGCCCGCAACAGACATTACATACACTGTCTTGATCCTGTCATCGATAAGCTTGATCTTTCTTATCGCCTTATAGGAAAGCGAAGTGACAACACATCTGTCAAAGAGGTCGTATTCCTCAACCAGAGCCGCTACCGCCTCCTCAAGATGCGTATTTGAATCATCCGGCTTAAGCTCGATATTAAGGTCTGCACGGTCTCCTACAAGCTCTATGGCTTCCCGGAGTGTCGGTATCTTCTCGTCAGGATATTTATCCTCGAATTTACCGCTGGCAGAGATACTGCGAAGCTCTTCAAATGTCATTTCCTCAACATTCGCATCAATGCCCGTGACTCTCGAGATATTTTTATCATGAAATACCACTATCTCTCCGTCAAGCGTCTCTCTGACATCAAGCTCGATCACGTCCGCTCCGTTCTCAATAGCAAGATCAAAGGCCGCAAGGGTATTCTCCGGTGCATGCTTTGCATCGCCTCTATGAGCAGTTACTATCGCAGTATTAAGGTTAGCTGCACGAAGGCTGATGACATTTCCCCTGACTAAAACATAGTAGGTTCCGTCAAGCACGAGGACTATCAGCAATATCATGATAAATACCGCTCTCTCATAAAGCCTTGCTCTCTCCGGAAATACGCGCGGATCAGGCTTTCTGTAGACAAGTCTCTTCTTTCCCGAGGTCTTTCTCTCGCCGTCCTCATACATATCATCAATATCACTGTCAGACGCCTCTACAGGCTTTTCACTGCCCATACCGCCCATATCAAGTATATTGTAATACTGAACGCTTATATAGCCGAAAAGTATCGGAAAGACAAGAAATACAAATATCAGATAGAAAAATGAATTTACATTTACGGTTGCCTTATAGATAAGGTAATTTACCGACTTTGCTCCGCTTATAAGCTTAAGCAGCTTAAGCAGGAGTTCAGACATATATCCGCTCAGGAAGAAGATAGTCGCGATGACTATGACATTTACAAATATTATTCCCAGAACCTTCCTGAAGCCGCCCTTCTTGATCATTTCAAGGCTTTTTCCGGCAGCCTTTTTGAAGCTGTATTTTTTCAGCACATAGAAATGAAGCATAAAGATAAGTCCCATACTGAGAAGACTTATAACTCCGTAGCCTATCATTACGCCATTGATCACGATCTGTCTTCTCTTCAGGTAGCTTACGATATATCCCGGTATCTTGATATTAAGAAGTGAAAAAGAGGTAAGCGCGAGGCTGCTTAACGGAAGTATCAGAAGCGACGTAAACATGATGCCCAGATTTCTTGGTCTTAAGACCCATACCGACCTTTTAAGGCTCTTAAAGAAAAGCCTCGGTAACGTTATCCTTCTGCCTCTTCTTGAACAGTCGATTGCAACTATCACACCGGATATATTCATGAAATTCATAAAGGCATATATCAGAAGTATCAGTATGAAGAATATATAGGTTGTCGGAGCTTTAAAAAATGTTGCGATATTGGCCTTATAGAGATAATCCAGTCCGGCGCATTTTACCGCAACATTTACAAGAGCGTAAAGCATAGGAATAAGAGCCGCATATGAGATAAGTCTCATCAGCAGCTCAAATACCATTATCGATAATGCATTACGCCTTATCAGTTTAATCGTTTCCTTTAACCCCTTCATACTCTTCCTTCTTAACAAAAAGGATCACAGTCCTCTCACAGCAGCCACCGTTCTATATAAACATGGATGCATCCCCGAATGAGAAGAATCTGTACCTTTCCTTTACCGCTTCCTTATAAGCATCCAGGACCTTTTCTCTGTCATAGAATGCTGATACTAACATTATAAGCGTTGATTCCGGTAAATGGAAGTTAGTAATTAATGAATTTACACATTTAAATTTATATCCCGGATAGATGAATATGTCCGTCCATCCGCTGCAAGGTGCAAGATTTCCCTCGCTGTCCGCGGCAGACTCAAGCGTTCTGGTACTTGTAGTACCGACAGCCACTATCCTTCCGCCGTTTTTTCTGGTCTCATTGACAAGCTCAGCACATTCCTCGCTTATCATATAAAACTCACTGTGCATGTGATGCTCTTCAATCTTCTCAACCTTAACCGGTCTGAAGGTTCCGAGTCCGACATGGAGGGTAAGCCTTGCGATCTTAACCCCCTTGTCCTCTATCTTCTTAAGCAGTTCTTCAGTAAAATGAAGTCCAGCTGTAGGTGCAGCAGCAGAGCCGCTGTTCTTTGCATAAACTGTCTGATAACGGTTTTTATCCTCCAGCTTATGAGTGATATAAGGCGGAAGCGGCATTTCTCCGAGGCTGTCCAGTATTTCCTCCCAGATACCCTCGTAGCTGAACTTTATAAGTCGGTTTCCGTCCTCTACCACTTCGAGAACCTCACCCTTAAGTATTCCGTCGCCAAATGTAACAACTGCGCCCGGCTTCATTTTCTTACCCGGCTTTACCAGTGTTTCCCAGATGTTATTGCCCTTATTCTTAAGAAGAAGAACCTCTATAACAGCTCCTGTTTCTTCTTTCACTCCCATGAGACGTGCCGGAATAACCTTTGTTTCATTTATCACAAGACAGTCTCCGGGATTTAGATAATCTATAACATCACTGAAATGCTTATGCTCTATCTTTCCTGTATCCCTGTGAACCACCATCAGCCTTGAATCACTTCTCTTAAGAAGAGGATCCTGGGCTATCAGCTCCTCAGGAAGTTCGTAATTAAAATCCGAGAGTTCCATATTTTTCTCCCTTTATGATCTAAGCTCTATGCCCTGCTTTCCAAGTTCCTTAAGGATCTTGTCAACTGCGGCATTTACCTCATCGTCTGAAAGTGTTCTGTCAAGTGCTCTGAACTTAAGTGAGAATGCAACAGACTTCTTTCCATCAGCGACCTGATCTCCTTCGTATACATCGAAGAGTGATACATGCTCAAGGATCTTTCCGCCGTTCTTCTTGATGATCTTCTCAATATTTCCAACAAATACACTCTTATCGCAGACAAGTGCAAGGTCACGGCTGCTTCCAGGGAATTTAGCGATTCCTGAATACTTGATATCGAAGTCTGCAAGCATAGTAACAATATCCATGTAAAGAACTGCTGCGTAAACATCGCCCTTCATATCATAGTTCATTACTGCTTCCGGATGAACCTGTCCGATATAACCGATTTTAAGGTCTCCCTTAACGATCTCTGCCTGACGTCCCGGATGAAGGAATGGATATACAGATACAGGCTCATAATCTACTGATTCAGCAAATCCAAGCTTCTCTGTAAGCTCCTCGATAACTCCCTTAAGTGTGAAGAAATCACCGTCGCCATACATTCCAAGAGTCATTACCATTCTTTCAGAAGGAAGCTCTGTAAGAGGAAGTGCCTTTGGAAGATATATATTTCCTAACTCATAAAGTCTTACATTCTTATTTCTTCTATTGTAGTTTAATGCAAGAGAAGTAAGCATACCGTTTAATGATACAGTACGCATGATACTGAAGTCCTCACCAAGAGGGTTGCTGATCTTAACTGCCTTTCTAAGCTCTGAATCATTTGGTATAAGAAGCTTGTCATATACCTTTGGACTTTCAAATGAATATGTCATACCGCCTGAGAAACCATTTGCTTCGGCAACGTCTCTTGCCATTCCGATGATCTCCTGGTCAAATGTAAGTCCGCCGATTCCTCCATTTGTTGAAGGAAGTGTTGTAGGGATATTGTCATAACCGTAAAGTCTTGCAGCTTCCTCTGCAAGGTCTGCCATACAATGAAGATCCTGTCTGTATGTAGGTATTGTAAGTGTTCTGTCAGCTTCATTATATGAAAGTCCAAGCTTCTCAAAGCTGTGAAGCATATCTGCCTCAGGAATCTCCGTGCCAAGAAGAGCGTTCATCTTCTCAGGCTCGAAAGGAAGAGTCCATGGCTTAACAGGTTCAGGATAAACATCAACCATGCCCTGTAAAACTTCGCCGCAGCCCATCTCCTCAATAAGCTGGCAGGCTCTGTTGATAGCCTCCTCTGCAAGATTTGGATCAAGACCCTTCTCAAATGTGCTTGAAGCCTCTGTACGAAGACCTACTCTCTTCGAAGAAAGTCTGATATTTGCTCCGTCAAATGTAGCAGCCTCGAAAAGAAGTGTTGTCATGGAATCAGTAACCATTGAGTTCTCTCCGCCCATGATACCTGCGATTGCAACTTCCTTCTCAGCGTCACAGATCATAAGAACGTCCTTGTCAAGATTTCTTTCCTGACCGTCAAGTGTTACGAACTTATCTCCGTCATTTGCACGTCTGACTATGATCTTGTTGCCTGCTATGGTATCAAGGTCAAATGCATGCATCGGCTGGCCGAGTTCTTCCATGATATAGTTTGTGATATCTACGATATTATTGATAGAACGGATTCCCTGTGCACGAAGTCTCTGCTGCATCCACTTTGGAGAAGGTCCGATCTTTACGTTCTTAACAACTCTTGCAATATATCTCTTGCAGAGATCCTTATCCTTTATCTCTACATCTATATAATCTGAAGTTTTCTCGCTGCTTTCCTCCTTAACCTTGATAACAGGCGGGTTGAAAGGAAGGTCAAATGTAGCAGCTGCCTCTCTTGCCATTCCGAGTATTGAGAAACAGTCAACTCTGTTTGATGTGATCTCGTATTCTACATTTGCATCATGAAGACCGAGAGCCTCTACAGCGTCATCTCCCGGCTTAACGCCTGAATCCTCGCTGAAGATGTAAATGCCGTTTTCCGGTGCTTCAGGATACATCTCACGTGAAGAACCAAGCTCTTCGATAGCGCACATCATACCAAATGACTCAACGCCGCGGAGCTTTCCTCTCTTGATCTTGATGCCGTCCTTTGGAAGCTCGCCGCCGTCATGTCCGCCTGCAACACGACCGCCGTCAAGTACTGTAGGAACAAGAGCTCCTTCAAATACATTAGGTGCACCGGTTACTATCTGTATAGGCTCCTCTGCGCCTACATCAACCTGGCATACAACAAGCTTGTCTGCATCCGGATGCTTTGCTACTGAAAGCACCTTACCTACTACTATCTTCTCAAGATTCTTATCATATTCTTTATAATTCTCAACATGTGAGCCTGAAAGTGTTATCTTATCTACAAATTCCTGAACAGGTACGTCAAGATCAGGAACATATGCTTTAATCCATGAAATCGGTGTATTCATTTTATATCTCCTCTTTTATATTAATCTGACATTCTGTGCCGTACATTTTTAAAACTGACTCAGGAATCTGACATCATTTTCATAAAGAAGTCTCATATCATCTATCTCATACTTAAGGAGTGCAACTCTCTCAAGTCCAATACCGAATGCGAAGCCTGAATAAACATTTGGATCTATGCCGCACATCTCAAGCACGTGAGGATGAACCATTCCGCATCCGAGGATTTCAATCCAGCCTGATCCCTTGCAGACATTACAGCCCTTACCATGACACTTAAAGCATGTTACATCAACCTCTGCAGATGGCTCTGTAAATGGGAAATGATGCGGACGAAGCTTTGTCTTTGTGTCCGGTCCGAAGAAGCTCTTGGCAAACTGATCAAGAGTTCCCTTAAGGTCAGCCATAGTGATTCCCTTACCTACAACAAGTCCTTCTACCTGATGGAAGGAAGGAGAATGTGTTGCATCAACCTCATCTGAACGGAAAACTCTTCCCGGTGAAATGATCTTGATAGGAAGCTCGCCCTTCTCCATGATACGTGCCTGAACAGAAGATGTCTGTGTTCTGAGAAGGATGTCCTTTGTAATGTAAAATGTATCCTGCTCGTCCTTAGCCGGATGATTTGCAGGGATATTAAGAAGTTCGAAATTGTATCTGTCATATTCAACTTCAGGTCCCTCAACTACCTGATAGCCCATTCCGATGAATACCTTCTCAAGATCTTCAAGAGCGATCTGATTAGGATGTCTGTGGCCTCTTGCCTGTCTCTTGCCCGGAAGAGTAACGTCTATAGTCTCTCTCTTCATCTTTGCCTGAAGAAGTGTTCTGTTAAGCTCCTTCTTCTTCTCTTCGAGTTTTTCCTCGATAAGGCTTCTAACTTCATTTACCTTCTGTCCAACCTTAGGTCTTTCCTCTGCAGGAATATCCTTCATGCTCTTGAGTATCTCTGTAAGACGTCCCTTCTTGCCAAGGAAGCCTACCTTGATCTCATCTAGTTTGTCAGGCGAATCTGACGCTTCAATAAGTTTTACTGCTTCATTTCTGATATCTCCAAGTTCCAAGCTCATCTTTTTTCCTCCTTAAAAGCTTAAACCATTTTTTACATTGTTTTCTAATCTAAAAATATAAAAAACCCGGGAAGCATATAACTTCCCGGGACGAAAAACTTAAGTCTTCCGCGGTACCACCCGCATTCCGATATCTAAAGAACGATACCGGCTCTTTTATACTTAACGCGTATCTCGGCAGCCTCTAATCTCACAGGATTTCAAAGCCGCAACTCCGGTGTGAATATAAGAACTGTCTTATCATAACAGGACTTTCAGCCGCCGATCCTGTCTCTCTAAACGCAGTGCAGTTCCTTTTTGCACCATCATGGTCATTTTCTATTCATTTCTAAGAAAGCATTTTAGCATAAGAAAAGATAAAGTCAAGCACAACCTGCATACAGGCTGAAAAACGCAAGGTTTTATCTCTTCGCAGCCGGCTGCTCTGTCATTATTCCGGCGAATTCATGAGTACATCAATATCATTTCTTCCGTACTCATAGAGACTGTCGATGATTCTTTCCCTGATATCATCCGGTGCGTTAAATACGATAATGTCCAAAAACTTATCGACGTAACCGCGCCATTTCTCGTAAATAACATTTCTGTCATTCTCATCAGGAGTTTTTGTAGCCTCTGCTTTATCAAATTCAATATGTTCCTTACTGTTGATGATAGTACGGAAGTTCATGGATTTGAATCTTACGCCGTATGCGATGTACTGTATCTCCTCAGTTCTGACAAAGGCACAGTCATACATCTCAACAAGAAGTGAGTTAAATGTCTCTTCCGGTTCATCAAAATAATGACAATAGAAATACATATCCTCTTTCTTGGTCAGATTCTCGATATCCTGATTGTTATACCAGTAATATCTTCCTCTTCCGAAATCAGGATCGCCGCCGAATTTCTTCTCAAATTCGCGCTCGCTCTTCTTGATCTTCTTTTTCTTTTTCTTAGGCTTCGGATTCTCCTCAAGGAAATCCTTAACCTCGTTCATATCGCTGATTCCTGCAGATTCATTAATAGTATTAACTGTATCTGTGGAATTAACTGTTGAAATATTTACTGCATTTACCGGATTGATCGGTATAGTATCGCTTGTTTCCGGAAGCGGATGAATATGCTCTTCCTTCTCACCTTCGGAAGCTGTACCAAAGGCGCTGTCAGCAAACTCATCCCCTGCAAATGCACTGTCTGTAAAGGCGCTGTCTGTTGTTTCAACAGCTGATGCTTCGCTGACGGTTTCTTCACTGTCTTTTTCCTTACTCTCAGCTTCTACACTGCTGTTGACCTTATCTGTATCAACTCTTATAGTAACTGAACTAAGAGTATCAGCCGCCTCAGTCTTTTCTCCGGCTGCTTTCTCTGCTGCAGCCTTCTCCTCAGCTGCCTTCTTCTTTGCTGCTCTCGATGATTCATACTCAGCTCTCTTGACTCTGTCAGCTCTTGCAACATTTTCAGCAAGCTTATCAGCCATGCTCTGAGGTGCAAAAGCACTGTCAGCGATCTCGGTATCGATGCTTTCCTCTTCTTCCGCTCTGACATCCTCGATGATGGCATCCATACTTATAGTATCCTGAGAAGTATATTCCGGATCATATTTTCTTGCTTTTTCCTGTACCTCGGAGATATCATCTGTCGGCTCGTCTACCGAACCGCCTTCTTCTTCATCGTCATCAGAATCGTCGTCCTCATCGTCAGAATCATCTTCATCTTCTTCGTCATCATCTTCATCATCAGAAATCTCTGAAGAAGCCTGATCCTGCTCGTCCTCCGAATCATCCTCGTCTTCATCCTCATCATCTTCCGACTCTTTATCATCGGATTCTTCATCGGATTCTTCATCGGATTCTTCGTCAGACTCTTCATCGGATTCCTCATCCCTTGATAACGCTCTCTTTAAGGTTTTTCCAATCTCTTCATCCTCGTCCTTAGATCCGTCATTTCCCTTCAGGACCTTAACGGTGACTATTATAAGTACTACCATCAGAACAACCAGGATAGCCGCAAAAAGTATCGTTATCTTGGTTATATCATTCATCAACAGCATCAAAAAATACCTTTCCTTTCGAAAATCATTTAGAGAAAGCCCCCAGCAAAATAATTCACGTCATTAACAAAGCGATTATACTACAACGTTTTTTTATTTGCAATCCGAATAAATACACTTATTTACATCTCATAGCCTGCGTAGAATGCCTTAAGGTTGATGTCTACTGTCTTAGGAGGTACTGTATTTCTGATAACTTCTTCCCACTGCGAAACTGTGTAATCCATATGTTTTGCAGCCATACCGAGGACTATCACGTTGAATGTTCTGGTATTTCCGATCTCCTTTGCCTTTGACATTGCATCAATTGCAAATACCTTATACTTTGAAGACAGATCTTCGATTATTCCTTCAGGATACTCAGCTGCACCTGTGATTACAGGCATAGGATCGATCCTCTGGTCATTTACTATGATAACTCCGTCCTTCTTAAGGAAATGAGCATATCTTGCAGCCTCAAGTCTTTCAAATGCAATAAGCACATCTGCGCAGCCCTCTTCTACGATCGGTTCTGCAACATTTTCACCATATCTTACATAAGTAACAACGCTTCCGCCTCTCTGAGCCATTCCATGAACCTCAGAAAGCTTAACATCATATCCGGCACTAAGAGCGAGTCCTCCAAGAATACGGCTTGTAAGAAGTGTTCCCTGTCCGCCTACGCCTACTATCATAATATTCTTTACTGCCATATTACTCACCCCTCTTCTTAAGTGAAATAGCTTCAAACGGACAATTCTTCATGCAGAGTCCGCAGCCATTGCACATTGTATCATCTATAACAGCCTTGCCTGTTTCCTTATCCTTCTTTATAGCTGGACAACCGGCCTGGAGACACTTACCACACTTCTTGCACTTTTCAGGATCAACATAGCATTTTCCCTTAGGCACATACTCCTTAAGGAGTGCACATGGTGACTGAGCGATGATAACTGAAAGCTCATCTCTTGCAACCTCAGTCTTGACAACCTCCTCAAACTTCTCAAGATCATACGGATCAACAACTTCAACATGATTGATATTCATAGCCTTGCAGATCTTCACGAGATCGATAGCAAGTGTTGTCTCGCCCTGAAGTGTCTTGCCTGTAGCAGGATTATCCTGGTGGCCTGTCATACCTGTTGTAGAGTTATCAAGGATGATAACTGTACCGGTAGCCTTATTGTAAGCCATATTCATAAGTGAGTTAACACCTGTATGCATAAATGTTGAATCACCGATTACTGCAACCCAGTTCTTAACATACTCGCTGCCCTTAGCCTTTTCCATACCATGAAGCATAGAGATACTTGCGCCCATGCAGAGTGTTGTATCAACAACATTAAGCGGCGCAACAGCTCCGAGTGTATAACATCCGATATCTCCGGAAGCATGGATCTTCAGCTTCTTAAGTACTGAAAATGTAGCTCTGTGAGGACAACCCGGACAAAGGATAGGTGGTCTCATAGGAACCTTTGCAGCCTCAGCTGCTTCTACCGACTCTCCAAGGATTGCCTTACGGATCATATTTGCACTGTACTCGCCCTGGATCGTAAAGATCTCCTTGCCCGTACACTCGATGCCCCATGACTTAACCTGCTCCTCGATAACCGGCTCAAGCTCCTCAACGATATAGAGCTTATCAACCTTTGATGCAAACTCCTCGATCAGCTTCTTTGGAAGCGGATTAACAAGACCGAGCTTAAGGATGGATGCATTTGGAAGCACCTCCTTAACATACTGATAAGGAATACCGCTTGTGATAACACCGATCTTTGTATCATTATATGTAACCTTATTGATATCAAGAGTACATGCATCCTCAATAAGACGATTTGTTCTTGCTTCAACAACAAGATGTCTTCCCTTTGCATTTCCCGGCATCATGATATTCTTGGCCGGATTTCTCTCGTATGGCTTATCATCAGGTGTTACTCGGTCTTCAATATTTACAAGTCCCTGAGAATGTGCAAGTCTTGTGGTTGTACGTACGATTACAGGTGTATCGTACTCCTCTGAGATTTCGAATGCTCTCTTGGTAAAATATCTTGCCTCTTCAGAATCTGAAGGCTCGATAACAGGTACACATGCTGCTCTTGCAACACGTCTTGTGTCCTGCTCGTTCTGTGAACTGTAAAGTCCCGGATCATCAGCAGCTATCATAACAAGTCCGCCATTTGCTCCGATATATGAAACCGAATAAAGCGGATCTGCAGCTACATTTACGCCTACATGCTTCATAGCGCACATAGCTCTTACACCTGCTATTGATGCACCGACAGCAACCTCTGTTGCTACCTTTTCATTCGGTGCCCACTCTGCATATACTCCTTCATACTTAACTAAATACTCACTCACCTCTGTACTAGGTGTTCCCGGATAAGCAGAGGATACTTTTACTCCCGCTTCATAAGCTCCTCTAGCGATTGCCTGGTTTCCAAGCATTATCTTCTTTTCCATTTATTTCCTCCCTCATATAATTACTGCAGCCGGCTGAAGTAGCCCGGTTCCAGTTATAAGTCTTAAATATTTATACCTTGACGAACTGTCCGTCACGGTAGATCCTGTAGCGTTCCGTACCCAGTCTGAGACGGATTATCCTGTCGCCGTTGATATGTGTATTATAGAATATTCTGAGCTTCGTTGTGCCGCTCCAGTTTCTTAAGTTTATCACATTATCAAATACAAAGCCCTCGTAGATCACCGAATAAGAAACGTTCCACAGGGAAATGTTTCTCACAGGATCGTTCAGATAAAGCCTGTATTTCTTGTAATCTACTTCATTTTTCCTGTTGTAGAGATTCTTCTTCAGCATACCACCGTAGCTTGGTGCGTTAAATACTATCTGCGCCCCCTGGAATCTCTTATATATCTTATCAATGAATTTTCCTACTTCATTAAATGTCTTGTACTGGAAGAAGTCCCTGCACACGAAGAGCAGTCCGAAGCCCGGATCGCATTTGATATCGTCCAGCCAGCTCATATCATCGATGGACTTATCTATCGTATGCTCTCTCTCCATATCGCTTGTGTAAAGTTGTCTTATTGAGACCTTTCCCGGAGTATCAAGATTGTACCAGTTAACCTTTCCGTTATCCAGTCTCTTGAACATGGTATCAAGACTGCATCCGAGATATACCACCGTACTCATAGGATACTGCAGTATGAATCTTCTTACTTCATCATCAAAGCATTTGCAGGTTGCAGCCCTCGTCAGATTTATAAAATCACCGTTTTTCTTATATTTTGAATATGAAATATGATTATTTACAAGGAATTTTGTTGCTTCGTCGTCCTTGAATATTTCAGGATATTTCTTCGACCACTCGCCTCTCTCCTTGATCTCATACATATACTGATCAATGATCCTGTTCCGGCTTCCGGTTATTAGATCCGCAATTATAAGCCTTGCATGATTGCTCTCATCCAGATTCATATCGTGGAAGAATCTGTGATGCATTCTCGGGAATTCAAAATAACTGCAATGCAGTCCCGCATTTACGGCCTTATCAGTCAGCTCTCTCGAATAGCAGTTATATATATCATCCGTTCCGGAAATGATGATCAGATGATCGCAGAGTCCTCTCATATCCTCATAGACAGGACTTGTGTATTCGATCTGTCCGGCGTATTCCTTGACCCAGTAACGGTTTATGAATTCCTTTAAACTGCTGCTATAATATATTCCATCACGGAAATACGATGTGAGGAGCTTATCCTCAAGCCTTTTATCAAAGAATTCCGTATCTATGACCGGTGACATGAGAAGCAGCTTTTCAGGCGGTTTTCTTCCTTCCTTCCAGGATATAAGCGTCATGGAAAGTGCTATTCCCGCGCCTGTTCCAGAACCTGCTACTATAAGATCCGTAATATTTTTCTTATGCAGAAGATGATCATATATAAGATTTACATCTTCAAAAACATCCTTGCATGAATTCTCCGGAGCAAGCGGATAAAAAGGCACGAATACAGCCATACCGGTCTCTTTGGCAAGATAACCGATAAACTCGTACTCATCCTTTGAGACAGGAAGCGCATATTTACTGTCGTAAAAATAAAGGATATATTTACCGTTAAAATCATTTTCAGGAATAACGGTCAGGCACTGTGTTTTTCCGATCCTTTCTTTGTTAAAGTTTAAGCCCGGACAGGCAGCGCCTATAAAATCCTCTTTTGCAATACCCGCTCTCTTCTTTTGCAGATCACGCAAAATCTCATCAACATTTTTTTTCTGAAGGGATGAAAGCCCTGCCATCTGCACACTCCTGTAAAAAAAATAGTATTCATCATAACCGATGAACATATGACACCTATGTTATTATAAGATAAATCTATAATAACTGCAAGTAAAAGGCAGAGGAGCTTTTAGTTCCTCTGCCTGTACTAAAGATTAATCCGCAAAATAATATCCGACTCCCCATTTTGTATGTATATATATTGGATCTGCCGGATGTTCTTCTATCTTCTCCCTGAGTCTTCTTACATGAACATCAACTGTTCTTGCATCTCCCGGATAGGCAGCTCCCCAAATTGTCCTTAGCAGTTCATCTCTTGAATAAACCTTGTTCGGATTTGATACAAGAAGAAGTACAAGATCGAATTCCTTCGCGGTCAGGTTTGCTTCCTTGCCATCTATAAAGACTCTTCTGCTGTCGAGCTCAAGTCTGAGTCCCTTCTTCTCAATCACGCTATCCTTGGAAGCCTTCTGTCCCTCACTCTTGGAATTTCTTCTGAGTATCGCTTTGATCCTTGCTTTAACCTCCAGAATATTGAAAGGCTTGGTGATGTAATCGTCAGCTCCGTATTCGAGACCGAGTATCTTGTCCATGTCCTCGCCCTTAGCTGTCAGCATAATGATCGGCACGTCCGAAAACTCCCTGATCATCTGACACACTTCAAGTCCCGTAAATTTAGGAAGCATTATATCCAGTAAAATGATATCGTAATAATTTTCCCTGGCTTTATTCACTGCCTCCTCACCATCATAGGCTGTATCAACCTCCATATCATCCTGCTCAAGGCTGAAACGGAGTCCTTTTACTATAAGCTTTTCATCATCCACTACAAGAATCTTCTTCATGACATACCCCTTTTAAATGGTAATAAGATCTTTAATCTTTTCAAATATATTATCTTTTATACCGCTAATCTTTTTTATCTCATCGATACTTTTAAAATCACCGTTTTTCTCTCTGTAGCTTATTATATCGGCAGCTCTCGACTCTCCTATTCCCGGGAGCTTCATAAGCTGTTCCTTACCGGCGGTATTGATATTTATCTTCGTTCCGGCTTCTTTCTCCGCAGGATCATTTTTCGAAAGGCTTATATCTTCCTTTTCATATACAAATGGAAAATATATTCTCATGCCATCCGTAACCTCTCCGGCCAGATTAACATATCCGTGAAGAGCATCCCCGGTATATCCGCCTGCTGCAGAAAGGGCATCATTTATAATGCTTCCCTCAGGAAGACTGTATACGCCTTCATTTATGACAGCTCCGCAGACATAAACCCTGCACATCACCGTTTTTCCGGTGTCTGACTTTTGATCTGCTGTACTGCTCTCATGATCTGCTTTCTCACTGCTGGCCGAAGGAGTACCCTCTGCATAGCTTGTTGTCTCTCTGTCCTCAACTACCTTTACAGAACTGTCCGAAAGGCATCCCGTAAGAGAGATAAGAAGCATAAATACTGCTGCCGCATACTTTATATTTTTCATCTATGAAGTCTCCTTATCCTGTAACAAAGATCCGAACACCTCAAAAATGAAAGACAAGCCCACCGGCTAAAAATCCATTTAAAATGGATTCTCTTTGTAACCGAAGCGCTTATGTCATAAATATTCTCAGAGCATATGTATATTGTAATCAATTCGTAATATTTATTCAATATACTTTTTTTATTTTTTTCATGAAAAAACCTCCTCATATTAAATGCCGGAGCATCTTATATGCAGGAGATTTTTCATAATATTGCGGCAGAAACAAAATGTTTAATACCGCCTGAAAAGTGTGCAGTTATTAGAATAAAGGATCCTTAAGAATAGCAGTACCGATACCTTTCTCAGTAAAGAACTCAAGCAGGAGGCAGTGCTCAACACGTCCGTCAAGGATATGGACTCTGGAAACACCATTTTTGAGCGCTTCAATACAGTTCTGAAGCTTAGGCATCATGCCACCGCCTACTACACCCTTTTCTATAAATTCCTCTGCCTCGGCAACATTCATTTCCGAAACAAGAGTCTTTTTATCACTTGGATCTACAAATACACCTTCGATATCTGTAAGGAATACAAGCTTTTCAGCTTTTACTGCAGATGCGATAGCGCATGCGCAGTCATCAGCGTTTATGTTATAACCATGGAAATCATCTCCGAGACCGATAGGTGCGATAACCGGAATGAAATCATCCTGAATAAGTGTATTAAGGATCTTGATGTCTGATGAGATAACCTCACCAACATATCCGATATCCTTACCGCCAGAGGTCTTCTTATGTGTCTGAAGAAGTCCGGCATCCTTACCGCTTATTCCGACAGCCTTGAGGCCAAGCTGAGTCATCATTGCAACAAGGCTCTTATTTACCTTGTTCAGTACCATTTCTGCAACCTCGAGAGTTTCCTCATCTGTTACACGAAGTCCGTTAACGAACTCAGACTGCTTGTTGATCTTGCCAAGCCATTTGTTGATCTCCTTGCCGCCGCCGTGAACGATGATCGGTTTAAGTCCTATAAGCTTAAGAAGAGCAACGTCCTTGATAACATTATATTTAAGATTTTCATCAAGCATAGCACTTCCGCCATACTTAACAACAATGGTACTTCCATTGAAACGCTGAATATAAGGCAGCGCTTCACTCAGTGTCTGAGCCTTAGCAAGCACCCTGTCCAAAGAATCATTACTTACCATTTTGCCGTCCTCCGAATTTAATTCCAGTTCCTGTTCATATCTGTAAATCATATCTAATCCCTCTCTACTTTATCACTAAGATTTATTCGAATCAACCTGTATCTGACAAAACATTCTATGAACGATAATCTGCATTGATCTTAACGTAATCATATGTAAGATCGCATCCCCAGGCTGTTGCTTCGCCATTTCCTTCATGAAGGATGCATTCTGCAGTTATCTCATCCGGCTGAAGGACTGAAAGTGCTTCTTCCTCTGAGAAAACAGGAAGAACGCCTTTGTCGATAAGCTTTATAGAACCATTCTTGCTGCTGAGGATAACATCTGTCTGGTTTGGATCAAAATCCGCACCTGAATAACCCATAGCACAGAATATACGTCCGGCATTGGCATCCATTCCAAATACTGCTGCCTTTGTAAGATTTGATGTGATAACTGATTTTGCAAGTATCCTTGCAGTCTCTTCATCCTTTGCACCTGTAACATGGCAGGTGAAAAGTCTTGTTGCGCCCTCGCCGTCTTTAGCGATATTCTTGGCAAGGAACTCTGCAACCGCATAAAGTGCTTCCTTAAATGTATCAAGGTCTGCACCCTCGCCTGTAATTAAAGGATTCTCAGCAAGTCCATTTGCAAGGAGCATTACTGTATCATTTGTTGATGTATCACCGTCAACAGAAACCATATTAAATGTATCATCTATGATCTCTCTGAGTGTCTTAAGAGCGATCTCATGCTCGATTGCAACATCTGACATAATGAAGCCGAGCATTGTTCCCATGTTAGGATGGATCATTCCGGAGCCCTTGCACATAGCGCCGATAGTACACTGCTTTCCGCCTATAGTAAATTTAACGGCGATCTCCTTAGGCTGTGTATCTGTTGTCATGATAGCCTTTGCAGCCTCATGTGCCTCCTCTTCGCTGTCGGTAAGCTTTGAAGCAAGCTCCTCAACTCCGCCGCAGATCTTGTCTACAGGTATCTGAGGACCGATAACGCCTGTTGAAGCTGTAAGTACTGTCTCATAAGGGATTCCAAGAACCTCTCCGACCTTCTTTGCTTCAATCTCACAGCTCTTAAGTCCCTCTTCGCCTGTTGCTGCATTTGCTACGCCTGTATTTACAATAACTGCCTGAGCAGTCTTTACATTATAAGCAATGTTCATATCCCACTTTACAGGAGCGGCCTTAACCAGATTTCTTGTAAATGTACCTACACATACTGCAGGAACATCACTCTTGATGAGTGTTACATCTCTGTTGGTTCCCTTTGGCTTAATGCCAACCCTTGTACTTGAACATTTATATCCCTTGGCAGCTGTAACACCGCCGGAAATGATTTCGTATGCCATACCGATTCTCCTTCTAATCATTAAATTTTTATATATTTTCATTATTCTTTTTATTTTTCAGTGCATCATACTCACCGATTATATTCTTATCATGAATAATATGCAAGCACTTTATTGAAAATATTCATATTTTTTGTAAATATCTATGCATTTTTATGTATATATGCACTTTTTATGCACTAAATATGCAACACTGTATTACGTTATCTATTTCTATATAAAACTATTTTTAATTCTTTCAATATCTTCTCCTTTCGGGAACTGCATTTTTACTTAGTTTCTTATTCCCATAAAAATCACCGCAGGAACTGCTCCTGCGGTGAGAAAAAAGCTTTATTATATTCTGTTTTTATTCAAGTCCGGTATTCTCCGGGATTCCAAGCATGATATTCATGTTCTGAACAGCGGCTCCTGATGCTCCCTTTCCAAGATTATCAAAAAGAGCTGTTAATGTAGTCTGCTCATCATTTCCGCAGACGATGATATCAAGATAATTGGTTCCTGCAAGCTGGTTTGCATAGATATTTGCAGGGGCTGCCTCAAATTCCCTTACTCTTACAAAATGCTCATTCTTATAATACTCATAAATGGCGTTTCTTACATCTTCAGCTGTCTTTATACCATTCAGCTTATCGTTATGAAGCATTACAGTAGTTGCCATTCCCTTATAATAATCATCAACAACAGGCATAAATACAGGCTTTACCTTAAGTCCTGAATATTTAACCATCTCAGGAAGATGCTTATGCTTAAGAGTAAGACCGTAAATACATGGTGATGAAAGCTTCTCATCCCTGCCATCAGCCTCATAATCAGCGATCATCTTCTTTCCGCCGCCTGAGTATCCTGTAAGCGAATAGCATGTAACAGGATAATCATCAGGAAGGATTCCAAGCTTAACCAGCGGAGCTGTTACTGATATAAAACCACTTGCATGGCATCCAACATTTGCTACTCTCTTGGATGTTCTGATCTTCTCACGCTGCTCCGGAGAAAGCTCAGGATATCCGTAAACCCAGTCATCATTTACTCTGTGGGCAGTAGATGCATCTATGATCCTTACGTTATCATTCTCAACAAGGCTGACTGCCTCGATCGAACCTGCATCAGGAAGACATAAGAATACTATATCAGCACTATTGATATATTTTTTTCTTTCATCTATATCATGTCTTTTATCCTCAGGGATTCTGAGAAGTTCGATATCATCTCTCGCACCGATCCTGTCATAGATCTGAAGTCCGGTCGTTCCGCTCTGTCCATCAATATAAACCTTTGTCTTCATTGTATATTTCCTCTTTTCTTAATGATCATATAAACATCTGACTTATCTGCCGGAATAACATACAGTATAGCCTTTCTTTACTTTTCTGTAAATCCTTCATTTTTAGTTTATCCCAGCTTTTTCTTCTCAATATATAGTTTCTCGTCTGCAAGCTCTATCAGTTCGCTTAATTTCTGACCGCGGACCGCCCTTGCAGCTCCGATAGAAACCGTAAGCTCATACGGCGACGCTGCCTCATGGTTAAGTATCTTAAGATTACTGTTAATGCTCTCCTTAAGCTGTTCCACGCCCTCTTCATCAAATGACCAGGCAAGTATCACGAATTCATCTCCGCCGTATCTGCAGATATCGTTCTTCTTCTTTATATTCATACAGCTGATCCTAAGTGCATCGGCAATCCGAAGCAGTGCCGCATCACCCTCGATATGGCCGTAGGTATCATTTATCCCTTTAAATCTGTTTGCATCAATGATGAGAAGGTAGAGATCATTTTCTTCATCCATACTGTTCCACTGCTCATAGCTGTAATCCAGCTGTTTTCTGTTGCTGAGCCTTGTAAGCGGATCTACCGAGATCATATGATCAAGCCACTGCAGATACATTATAAGCGTTGCGATAGACAGCGCTGCACACGCGAGCGGAAGCTCCGGATAGATGAACTGCAGTATTCCTGCACCTGCAGGGAACACAGGGAAAAGCGCCAGGCATATCAGCAGCCGTCTCTTCGACAGCTTGCTCCTGTTAAAGATCCCCAAAAACGCCCTTGTGCAGGTAACAAATACATAGATGTACGAGAAAATATACTGCAGTATGAAGAGCTTTCCTCTCTGGTAAACATTTCCTTCATCAACATAGAAGAATATGCCTGTAAAAAGATTTACAACAAGCAGTATTCCCATTATCCATACCAGAAATGATGATTTAAGCACCCTCTGGTAGCTGTTGACAAACGGCGAATCCTGCATGTATTCAAAATATACAAACCAGAAGAAGCACATCAGGGCTGTTGAGAAGAAATACAGGCTCTTCGTCATTATGACTGCCCATTTACTGTACTTTATAATGCCGCATTTCATCATTACATATAATGTATCCGACAGGAAGAACACTATCTCTGCATTAATAGACATGGTAAAATTCCGCTGGGCTACCATCTTGGTAAGTCCTTTGGTCTTATGTCTGATAATGCCGACCAGGACGACTGCGACTATATTTATTTCAAGATAAAGTATTGCATATGCTGTTTCTATATCCATACTATTTTCCCTCATCTGATCTAACTGCGATCATATATTAAAATCTCATCTGATTCTGCTTCGACCAAATATAAAAAACTCATCTGATCCTGCTTCGACCAAATACAAAAAACTCATCTGATCATCCTGCGGTCAAATATCAAAAATACTCATCTGCTTATATTTCTCAGGAAATTCATTCAGGTATTCAAAACATTCGTCCGCTTTATACATTATACCATGTCTGCGGCATATTTCCTCAAAGATTTTCCATAGTTTTTCACTGTTCTGACTTGGCAGCTCGTAACTGTTGCCGTATTTTTCAATATATTTCTTTTTTAATCCCGGAAAATGCCTGTCCAGAGCCGCATAATAGTATTCTCTGTCACCCTCGCGAAGAGTAAGTCCCATGCCGAAGCAGACGATTCCCTTCACGCCTACTCTAACGCATTCATCAAGTATGCTCCGGACATTTTCTTCGGTATCATTTATAAACGGCAGTATCGGAGTCATCCATACCATAGTCGGTATGCCTCTTTCCTGCATTCTCTCAAGAACCTCTATACGTCTCTTTGTATTGCAGACATTCGGTTCCACGATGCTGCAAAGCCTATCATCAAATGTAGTCAGCGTCATCTGAACCACAGCTTTTGCCTCTTTATTGATGTCATCCAGAAGGTCTATATCCTGCAGTATGCGGTCGGACTTTGTGATTATCGTCACTCCGAAGCCATACTTCCGGATAACCTCCAGACATTTTCTTGTAAGACGCAGGCTTTCCTCGCAGTGCATATATGGATCCGACATCGAGCCTGTTCCTATCATGCATTTCTTTCGCTTTTTGCGAAGTGCCGCATCAAGAAGCTCAGGTGCATTCTGCTTCACCTCAATATCTTCAAACGGATGCGTGAACTGATAGCATTTACTTCTGCTGTCGCAGTAAATGCATCCATGCGAACATCCGCGGTATATGTTCATACCCTTGTAGCCGCCGCTATTTATCAGTATTCCTTTTGCATCCACAAAATGCATAGAGTATCTCCTATAAATTCATTAATAATATAACCACTCTTAATATTATGATTCTAGCATATATCAGAGAAATCGGGTAGGAGGTAGATAATTAATTTACTCGCGGTGCCCATTCGCACTCCGCTTCGCTCCGTGCTCATGTCGCGCTGTCGCGCT
>ONVE01000186.1 GCA_900321215.1 uncultured Eubacterium sp.
AGCATTATTTGCAATGTTTTTGATATGTTTTTCCGATCTTTATCTTTGCGAGAAAAAAAACGGACTCGACTGTAATGTCAAATCCGTTTTTAACGTTAATTTATTACTTTTTTACTCTATTATGCTATACTGAAACATCTCATACAGAAGGCGTGTTCCTTCTGAGATTTCCGGCGGAAGAAGTGCTCTTGCAACGCATTTTAATTCTGCGTCCGGCATGGCTTCATTTCTCAAATGTGCATAATCGCCGTCCAGCATTTCAACCGTATATTCGATCCTATCCGGCATTTATTCATCCTCCATATCATCATTTCCAAGTCCGTAATACAACATCTCATTGTATCTCATGCTTGCTTCCCGGCTTTCCTTCTTGGCTTTCCAGCTTTCAATCTCGGTGCGTATCGCCAGCATCTCATCCACTACAAGTTCAACGCTCTGCGGCTTCACATTCTCCAGATACGCACACATTCTGTCCATAGCTTTCGGGCTGCCGAGGTTCTTAACTATCGCCTCGCCAAGCTCCTCCGGAAACCCCAGATACTTAACAGCCTTCATCAGATTATCGCGTGAATACGCCCATATTCTTCTGTCATCATTCATACTCTGATTCATCATTTTCACTCTGCAGCTTCAAATCTGTCGATGCTTGTACTACCTCCAAATATCTATAATCATTCATCCCAGAAAAGTTCATCCAGCGTCTTACCGAGTGCCTTGCAGATTGAGCGGCACAGATTGATCGTCGGATTGTAATCGCCTTTTTCTATGGCATTTATCGTCTGTCGGGACACACCGACCTTCTCCGCGAGTTCCTGCTGCGACATATCAAGGGCGGCTCTGGCGGATTTCAGTTTAAGATTCTTCATGTGCTTTCCTCCTGCCCTTATTCATCGTCGCCATCATCAGAAACGCCCCTGCGCTTATCCACAATATTCTTAAGAAGCATCGTGGCAAAAAGCATCAGAAACATTATGGCACATTCGAGATTCAGTACCGATGCAGAGATTTTTCCGTTCTGTATCATCCTTCCGCCAAGCAGATTTACAAGTCCGATCACCAGATTAAAGAGCCCGATCAGCACAAATGTTATCATGACCACCTTGTTATTCTGATTCAGCGCAAAATAGCTTTCATTCCAGACACAGTACAGCACATAAACTGTCACCGCAAGTATGATTCCTGTTGCGTAGAATACCGCTGCATTCTTCTGATCGATCAGCCCGCTCCAATCAAGACAGATCATTACTGCAAGGTAAATAAGCTCCGTGAAGAAGCCGTATTTGAAGCCTCTGCCGCGTTCAAGCTCCTGCCTCTCATCATATTTCGCAAGTTCTGCTTTTTTGCCTTTTGAAAAGATAACGATAAAGAGCAGTGATATACTTCCTGCGAGAAGCACGCTGATGATAAGAACAAGATTACGTCCGGCGAAGAAGGCCGTCCTGCCCATCCTCATCTCGTAATCCATCTGCCATGTTCCATTCTCCGGAAAGCTTGCAAAATCTATAATCTCTGCCTTTGTTTTTGCAACCTCTTCTCCGTAGAGATACTTCTTGGCAAAGCTTATATAGTCTTCTTCATTTGTGAAGAAATGATATTCAATGACATACTCTCCCTCGTCAAGCTCAAGCTTGGTATCAAAGAATACAGCTGTTGCCGAGGTACTGTACAGTATGCTGCCCTTCATGTCGCGGATGATGCATCCGGTCACAAAGCCTATGCCGCCTTTTTTGCTGGCCTTCGAAAGGTCCTTGTCCTCACCCTTAAGGTTCCACGAAAGCTCTATACTATGTTCGCCTTTATCGCTTACCGTGAAATGATTCTCTATCATCTTCGGGTCTGCTGTACCGTCCGAAACAGTCACATTACTTGACCAGTTTGAATTAAAATCATCCTTTGACTTCATGCTTCCGATCAGCAGATAGCATAAAGCACCGACTACTACCAGTATTGATATTATCGTAAGATATGCTTTTGATTTTTTCATAATGTATCCTTTCTGAATCCTCTAAAATCTACGTCTATGTTATTACGTATTAATTACATAACATCTTCAGCCGCCCTTCTACCGGCGCCTTAAAAATGGTATCCGGATCAGCTTAAGGATACAATATCATTTGCTTTACTTTTTGTCAACTATATTTTACATTTTGTCATATAAGACCGAAACTATACCGTTTTACTGATCTCCTACAGCATGAATGATCTCAGGAAGCAGCTGCTTCTTACGGCTCATTACATGCGGCATATCAAATATATTCTTACCGATTGAAGAGTACGGAAGATGTCTGTTGCCGCGATGATCCGTGCTGAGAAGTGCACTATGCTCATGTATGACATCTGTGATCATAAGTACAGCCCAGTCAAGTCCCTTCATATCTCTTATCACATTAAGTGCCTCCTGGTATTTATCCGAATAGCCCTTAAGATCATTCAGTGTTGTAACCTCGCACTGACCGATGCCTATCTTCACACCATTTTCTGTATAGGTCTTGAAGTCTGCAGATATTTCAGCCCTTGGATCCTTATCCTTAAGACCACCGACTCTCGAGAACATTGACATTCCGTATTCTTCTACGTCAACTCTGGCGATTGATGCAAGAACATGCGCTGCTACTACATCATCACCTGTTGTTGTGGGACTCTTCAGGATAAGTGTATCTGACAGTATTCCTGTAAGCAGTACCTTGGCCATGACACTGTCCGGTGTACGGTTATTTCTTATATACTGCTGATAAACGATAGTACATGTACTTCCAAGAGGCTCGGCACAGATAAAGATTGGCTGCTTTGTCTTGATCGCATCCAGCCTGTGGTGATCGAGTATGCCGACAATATTTGCTGTTTCGATACCTCTGATGCTCTGTCCCGGCTCATTATGATCTACAAGTATCACATTGTATTCCGGAAATTTAAGGAAGCATCTTCTTGTTACAAAACCAACATATTTGTCATCCTCATATACCGCAAGTCCTCTTTCGTCGGATTTCTGAAGTATTGCCCTTGCCTCATCGAACAGCTCCTCCGATAACAGTCTCTCTGTCTGAGCTGACATGATCTCTTTAACCTTTGGGATCTCATTGATCTTACTGCTCTTCGACAATTCTCTCATTGTCCAGTTTGTTATATCATCCACCGTGAGAAGACCATAGAATTCACCTTTATCATAAACCGGTATCGCACTCGGATTATTCTTCTTATATATCGCAGCCACAGCCGTCAGCGAATCCTCCGCATCAATACTGTAATCATCGCCCAGCATAACATCCTTAACCTTTGGATATACATCACTCATATAAGCAGGAATTTCGATCTCCAGCTGTTCCATGATATTTCTCGCACTCTCCGACAGATGACCGCATCTGACCGGGATATAAGTATTCTCCGCATCCTGCATATTCATAAGTCCGGCATATCCGTATGCGCTGCACACGCTGTCAAGATCCGGATTCCTGTGTCCGGTCACATATACTGTTCCCATCTGTTTTTCCTCCTTCAAATACCATCCGCGTTGGCACCCAAATACCCTCCTTACCGGTTGTCCGGTAAAGAGGGTATATATTCACTAATAGAGCTTAGTTATTTAGATTTGTTGGCTATAACTACATCTACTCTCTCTATGTACAGGCTTTCCGGTTTCTGATCGGTTATGATGATCGTTCCATCAAGATCCGCAAATGTCACCGAACTCACCTGTCCGAATTTGTCATGGTCCGCAAGTATATATCTTTTGCCCGGAAGAGTATTTTCTACCGCTACCCTCTTCACCAAAGCCTCTCTCACATCAGGCGTCGTATAATGCGACTTTATGCTGATGCCGTTCGTACCGAAGAAGCCTTTAGAAAAATGGTATTTCTGTATATGCAGTACTGCGTCTGCGCCTATCACTGCCTCTGTCGTTTCCTTAAGCTCTCCTCCGATCAGAAGAACCCTGAGTCCTTTCATTGTCAGCTTTTTGGCGTGCACTACAGCATTTGTCACATAGGTTGCATCCTTCTCAGTGATATAGTCAACCATCATGCCTGTGGTCGTTCCTGAATCGATGAATACATAATCTCCCGGTGATATAAGCCCTGCAGCGTATTTAGCAATTCTTTCTTTTTCTTCTCTATTTATCTGCTCTTTCTGACTGTTCGTCAGCTCATTTGTTGTAAAGGAACTTTCAAGTGCAAGCGCACCTCCAAACACCTTGACAAGCTTACCTTCCTTTGCGAGCGCCGTAATATCACGTCTTATTGTGGACTCCGAAGCATCAAAGTATTCCTTAAGCTCCTGAACAGTTACACTTTTCTCTTCATTTACAAGTCTGAGTATTCCTTCCTGCCTTTTTTCAGATAACATTTTTTATCCCCTCTATCTCTAAAGAAGACATAAATCTATTATCAGAGATTTGCCTTCATAAACTCCTCTACTGCTGCACATGTTGCATCTTCGTCTGGACCTTCAACGGAGAATTTAACTGTATCGCCCTGCTTTGCGCCAAGTGCCATGATACCCATAACTCCCTTGAATGTAATCTCCTTATCGCCCTTTGCGACCTTAACGGTACTCTGTGTACCCTTTACAAGCTTGAAAAGCTCTGTTGCCGGTCTGGCATGAATTCCATGAACATCCTTAATAGTGTACTCAAATGATTTCATATTTAACCCTCCTCGTTTTATGTAAGTGTCCGATACCCACCATAATAATATTAGTGTATCACATTTTTTATCACTCAGCCATATCCTTCTTAAGAACTCCGAGCATTACGCAGGTTACTACTGAACCGATAAGCCATGCAAGGATGTAAAGGAATGGTTTTCCTACTGTTGCAAATACAAACACACCGCCGTGAGGTGCCATAAGTGTACATTTGAAAAGTGCTGACAGAAGACCTGCTACTGCAGAACCTGCAAGTGTACAAGGGATTACATGTCCCGGATCAGCTGCTGCGAAAGGTATCGCACCTTCTGTGATAAATGAAGCACCCATGACAACATTTGAAACTGCTGAGCCTCTCTCAGCCTTTGTGAATTTCTTAGGGAATACCCAGCATGCAAGAGCTATACCAACCGGTGGAACCATACCGCCAACCATGATAGCTGCCATTGCTATGTAGCATGCCTGAACCTTTGGATCAGAAGCTGTAAGGCCGTCGTTCATATATATTGCTGCGGTAGCAAGAAGGCCTGTTCCGGTCGCATAAGCAGCTTTATTTATAGGGCCGCCCATATCAATAGCCATCATGCCGCCAAGCACGAGTCCGAGAAGCCAGAGCATATTTGCGTCTGCAAGCTTGCTGAGACCATTTGCAAGTGCATCATTTACAACACCGATCAATGGGTTAAAGATAAAGCACATCAGCATACCGATGATAAATACGCCAAGAAGCGGATATATAAGTGTCGGTTTTACGCCGTCAAGTGCCTGTGGAAGATTTGCAAAAATCTTCATAAGGAGAAGAACTATATAACCTGCAAGGAAACCTGCAAGAATACCGCCAAGGAAGCCTGATACGGTATTTACGCCTTCACCTGTAAATGCAAACTTGGATATAAATCCATCTTTATTCGTAAATGCCTGTGCCGCAAGAACTGCATTTCCTTTAGCTGCGAGAAGACCGCCTGCAAATCCGACTACAAGACCAGGTCTGTCAGCTATTGCGTATGCAATATATCCTGCAAGTACAGGGATCATAAGATCCATAACGATTCCGCCGATATACATAAGAAGCGCTGAGAAAGGAGTCATCGAACCGAAGTTTCCTCCGCCTGTCTCGCCGTAGCCGGCAAGTGAGTCTATAAGAAATGCTATAGCCTTGAGAAGACCGCCGCCGATTACGAAAGGAAGCATATGAGATACACCGCTCATAAGCTGTGTATAAACCTTATGTGCGCCTCCCTTGCCGTCATCTGCCTTGTCTGATGCTTCAGAACTGCTGTCTGCCGTGAATACCGGTGCATTTCCGGCTATGGCAAGGCTGATAAGCTCATCTGCCTTATTGATACCGTCGGCAACCTTTCTCTGTATTACCTTCTTACCTGCAAAACGTTCCATAGGTACCTTTGCATCAGCTGCTACAATTATACAGTCGGCTGCATCTATATCGTCTGCTGTAAGCATGTTCTTGGCTCCGCCCGAACCTCTTGTCTCTATCTTTATCTGTACACCGGCCTTCTTAGCCGCTTTCTCAAGTCCTTCAGCCGCCATATATGTATGAGCTATACCTGTAGGACATGATGTAACTGCGAGTATCTTTGCACCGTTCGAAGCAGCCTCCGAAGTATCACTGTTTCCTCCTGCAAGCTGTTCATCTATGCTTGCTCTCTCTTCATCCGCCTTGTCGATTATCTGAAGAAACTCTTCAGGTGAACCTGCATTTTTAAGTTCATTCCTGAACTCTTCATCCATAAGCATCATTGAAAGCTTACTGAGCACATCAAGATGCACATTGTCCTTAGTATCCGGTGCTGCAATAAGAAACAGGATGTCTACCGGTTCATCATCAAGGGCCTCAAACTCAACTCCATTTTTGATGACCATGGCAGCAAGTCCCGGTTTTGTTACGCAGCTTCCTTTACCGTGAGGGATAGCTATACCTTCTCCTACACCGGTAGTACTTTCTTCTTCTCTCGCATATACAAGCTTTCTGTAAGCTTCCTTGTCCTCGAGTTTTCCGCTCTTAGCCATAAGTTCAACAGCCATATCGAGGGTTTCCTTTTTCGAACCCGGAGCTGCATCAAGGGATATGCTTTTCTTATCAAGAAGTTCGGTTATCCTCATATCTTTAACCTCCTTTTTAATGTATATTCATCGTCTTTCCTTTTTTTAATTTCAGCAAATTGTTTCGTAAACCTTTAATACTTCTTCTCTTGTGGCCAGAAATTCTGAAAATGCACTTGCTGAGCCTGCTGAGAGTCCCATTTTAAATGCATATTCATAATCTCCCGGTTTTTCAACTGTACCGGTGATAAATCCGGCAACCATTGAATCTCCTGCGCCTACACCATTTACAAGTTTTCCTTTAGGAGCCTCGCTCATAAATACTGAGCCATCCTCTGCAACAAGTACTCCGCCTTCGCCAGCCATCGATATCAGAACATTCCTTGCGCCCATCTCTCTAAGCTTCTCTGCATAAGGTATCACGCTCTCTCTTGTAGTAAGCTTTACTCCGAAGATCTCGCCGAGCTCATGATTGTTCGGCTTGATAAGAAATGGATGATATTTCAGGACGTTTACCAGAAGATCTCTGGTTGCATCTACAACTATCCTGATATTCTTTCCTGACAGCCTGTTCATGATGTCGCTGTATATTGTATCCGGCATTGTCTTTGGAATGCTTCCTGCAAGTACGAGGGTATCTCCCTCCTGCAGCCCGTCCAGTTTCTTTAAAAGCTCTTCAACCTTTTCCTCCGGAATGTCCGGTCCCATACCATTTATCTCAGTACCATCGATTGATTTCAGTTTAAGATTTATACGTGAGCACCCTTCAGTTATCTCAATATAATCCGCTCTGATACCGCTTTCTTCTATCCTTCTTGTGATCTCCTGTCCCACAAAACCGGCCGAATAGTAAAATGCTGTATTCTCTATCCCGAGATTCGATAAAACTATAGAAACATTTATTCCCTTTCCTCCCGGAAGCATAAGCTCCGTATCAGTACGGTTGGTCATGCCCAGCTGAAAATCGTTTACCGTTACTATATAATCCAGTGAAGGATTAAATGTTACAGTATAAATCATGTCTTCCCCTCCTTATCTCTCTTTTATTATTCATTTTATTCAAACTCGTTCATAGTCAATTAAATACCATAAGATTTTGAACCTTATTTTTTCTCATTCGTTCAACTTCAGTCTTATTATACAGCCATAATCGGTCATTTTCAATCACAATATGTCATAAACAATCAAAAAATCTTTTGTGCATATTGTACAAAAAAAGGCTTTGTGTCACCTTTTTCAAAAGGAAAATGACACAAAGCCGTTTAGAAATATCGCTCCTAATATTTAATTATTGTTTCCATTCCGATCTTCTGCGGAACCATACCCATCTTCTCATAGAAGCTGATTGCGCCCGGGTTGCAGCTCCACACATTTAAAGTAACATTGTAGAAGCCCTCTGCCTTGGCAAAATCCATCACAAAGTCATATAAACTTCTTCCGATATGCTGTCCTCTGGCCGTCTCTTTAACGCAGATATCATCTATATAAAGTGTCTTAATATCAGTTAAGATATTATCATTCAGCACCTGCTTATATATACAGAATGCATGTCCGAGCACTTTTCCCCCATCATCCACGCATACAAATACAGGCGTTTTATCATCTCTGATGATCTCTCCAAGCTGCTCCTCGTTATATTTGGTTGCCGGTCCCTTGAAGATATCCGGTCTGCCGTTATGATGGACCATATCCACCTCTACAAGGAGCTTAAGTATTCCCTGTATATCTTCTTCTTTTGCACGTCTTACAGTATTCATTCTTATTCCTCTCCATTTTTCATCAAT